>CAIVAX010000080.1 GCA_903903935.1 uncultured Hyphomicrobiales bacterium
AGGCATTTCGAAATAAGACAAATGCAAGTAAATCGGCAACATGGCGACAATCGCGCCAGCAGGTGCAGGCATGCCGACAAAGAAATGCGATGTCCACTCGGGCTTAGTGGCATCATCAATCATCACATTGAATCTTGCCAACCGCAGGGCGCAAGCAATGGCAAAAATCATCGCCGCCATCCAGCCAATGCCGGGGGCATTATGCAGCGACCAGAAATAAAGGAGAAAGGCTGGCGCCACACCAAAATCAACGAAATCAGCCAGAGAATCGAGTTCGGCGCCAAAGCGTGTCGCCCCCTCCAGTGCACGGGCAATGCGCCCATCCAGACCATCAAGCACGGCGGCAGCCAAAATCGCCAAGACGGAGGATTCAAAACGTCCATCCACAGCATAGCGGATAGAGGTTAAGCCAAGACACAGCGCAATCAATGTCACCAGATTAGGCAACAGAAAGCGCATGGGAATGAGGCGAAACCGCCGCAAGCGTTTGGGCTGCGAGGGCTCAACCGGCTGGCTATGCTCAGTCATCGGATCCTGACTCATTATCTTTCAATCTGCATGAGACAAACAAATACATCAGGCGCGCAAATCCATCAGGCGCGCCGATGCAGCCGCGCAGTGCCATGGACGCGCACATCGGCCAACACCGTCTCACCCGCAACAGCCTGCGAGCCCAAACTCACCAAAGGCTCGACATGTTTGGGCAGATAGACATCGACGCGCGAACCAAAGCGGATCAGACCAATACGCTCACCCACGCCCACTTGATCGCCAACCTTCGAAAAGCACAAAATACGCCTGGCAATCAGGCCAGCAATTTGCACCACGCCAATCACACCTTGATCGGTCTCGATGACAAAGCCATTACGCTCATTCTGTTCGCTGGCCTTATCCAGATCCGCATTGACGAACAGGCCCTCTTTATAAGCAATCTTGCGAATACGGCCCGTCATGGGCGCACGGTTCACATGGCAATCAAACACCGACATGAAAACTGAAATGCGCTGCATGGGCTCATCGCCCAATTCCAGCTCAGGCGGGGGAATGAACAATCCGGTTGAACAGACATAGCCATCGGCAGGCGAAATCACCAATCCCTCTTCGAGCGGCGTCACGCGTGGCGGATCACGGAAGAAATAGATGCACCATAAAGTGAGGATCACACCCAGCCAGCCCAAAGGGGCCCAGATCAGGCCCAACACAAAGGCGCCAATGGCAAAGGCCGCAATGAAGGGATAACCCGCACGATGAATGGGGACGAATTGCTTCTCTATACTGTCAAGAATGGACATGACTGAACCGCTTCTCCTAATCAAAGAACCTCTTCGCATTGTTCGATCAAATTGTCACCAACAGAGCACGCGATCCCAACCCCTCCCCCAACTCGCATCCAGAGGCTGAGATCAAGTCTCTTTTTAGCCACAATGTGAGTGCGTTGAGAAGATAATAAGATTTTAAATCAATGATTTAAGTCAAAAAATAAAACATATATTCCTTTACTTCCCACATCTGGGCGCGCTTTCTCGACGCGCAAGCTTGCTTGCCGTTTTGATCAAGAGTGGAGAATGCGTCATGAAAAAAATGATTTTGACCTCATCTGTAACCAAGAGCGCTTGCGCCGCCATGCTCATGGGAGCCCTTGGTCTATCCTCCAATGCAGCCAGCGCCAAAGAGGCTATGATTCCGCCCACCTCTTCGGGACAGGTCAGCTCAGATCCGGCCCAATATCAAACCTATTTCCGGAACTTTGGTGATTATAAGAGCTGGGAAACCAATGCCACCATCAGCCGCACACAGGTCTGGACCATGGATCAAGGTCTGCAATGGCGAATTATGGTCACTCCCAATAACTAAAACGAAGAGCTGGCGTGTAGGAAAGCCAGCAAAAGCACCCACAAAATGGCCGCGGTGATGCTCACCACGGC
>CAIVAX010000081.1 GCA_903903935.1 uncultured Hyphomicrobiales bacterium
AATCAAAATCCTCAGGTTTGGCCTGGAAAATACAACCTTGGAAAATAGACCCAAGACTGTCTTGAGACCCAAGGCCGTCTTGAGACCCAAGGCCGTCTTGAGACCAAAGACTTTCTCTTCTCGTCTTCGTCCCTAAGCCTTGGCTGTCTATTTAGGCTCTGCTAAGGGAAATGCGAGCTTTCTTTTCAATCGCCAGATTGACCTGTCCCAGCCCCTGCGCACCAGACTTGACGCAGGCCAAGGGGAGCGGCAGAAAGTGCAAAAATGAGGCCCTATGAGCTCCAAGCCAGCCCTGCATATTGTGATGTGTGCGCCGCGTGGTTTCTGCGCTGGCGTAGTCAGAGCCATTGACGTTGTAGAACAATCTCTTGCGCGCTTTGGTGCGCCTGTCTATGTGCGCCATGAAATCGTCCATAACAAATTTGTCGTCGATAATTTGAAAGCCAAGGGCGCGATCTTTGTCGCCTCGCTGGATGATATTCCTGAGACCAGCGCGCCGGTGATTTTTTCTGCGCATGGCGTGGCCAAAGCCGTGCCTGAAGAGGCAGAGCGCCGCCAGTTTTTTACCATTGATGCCACCTGCCCTTTGGTGACCAAAGTTCATCGCGAGGCGGAGATTCATCACAAGCGTGGACGTCATATTATTCTGATTGGTCATAAGGGCCATCCGGAAGTGGAAGGCACTATGGGGCAATTGCCCGCTGGCGCAGTGACCTTGATTGAAACGAGCAGCGATGTGGACGCGCTGGCCTTTGCTCAAGATATTCAGCTTGCCTTTGTCACACAAACGACTTTGTCGGTTGATGATACGCGCGAGGTGATTGGCGCGCTCAAAGCCAAATATCCCAGCATTCTTGGTCCCCATCGCGAAGACATTTGCTATGCCACGACCAATCGGCAAGCGGCGGTTGATCAGATTGCGCCCAAAGTGGAGGCGATGATTGTGGTAGGCGCGCCCAATTCCTCCAATTCACTGCGCCTCAAAGAATTAGCAGAGCGCCGGGGCTGCAAGATTGTTCAAATGGTGTTGCGTGCCAGCGATATTGATTGGACCCGCTTTGCTCAGATCTCCTCACTGGGCGTCACAGCTGGTGCCTCGGCGCCGGAGATTCTGGTCGATGAGATCCTAGCTGCCTTTGAACAGCGATTTGAAGTGAGCCTAGAGACCTTAGTTGTCGCGCGCGAGGATATGAGCTTTCCCCTGCCGCGCGAATTGCGCGATGCCCGCCCGGTTTGACGGCTTGTTTGACGGCTTGCCCCCGCACCGCTTACACAGAACAAAATCAGCCCAATCGAGATGCACAATGGCGGTCTATACCGAAGTTACCGATGCCGAACTGGAAGCCTTTCTGGCCGGCTATCATCTGGGCGGCCTGCTTTCCTATAAGGGCATTGCTGAGGGCGTCGAAAATTCAAATTTTCTGCTGCATGTCGAAAGCGGCTATTACATTCTCACGCTCTATGAAAAACGAGTCCGCGAAAGCGATCTGCCGTTCTTTCTTGGCTTGATGGATCATCTGGCAGGGCGCGGCATTAATTGTCCGCAGCCCATCAAAAACACTCAGGGACAAGCCCTGGGTCAATTGGCTGGGCGGCCTGCGG
>CAIVAX010000082.1 GCA_903903935.1 uncultured Hyphomicrobiales bacterium
CCAGCTGCACGCCAAAGGGCTTTTTAGCCAAATGATCCGCCAGCTGTGCCTCAACCGCTTCCATAAACACTTTGGTCAGACTGGTTTTGAGTTCGGCGCTGCGGCCGGGCCCAATCCTGATCTGGATATTGATAAAGCCATTGGCACCAGCTTCATCGCCGACCAGCGAATGATCACAGCCACGCAGAAACGTGCGGATGGCCCCAATTGGAAAGCGCCCCGTTCCCACCACCGCCCGATGCAGGACCTTGGCCAGATCAGGCAGATTGAGCTCGCTCTCAAGGCCCCGGCTATATTCAATGGTGATCTGCGGCATTCATCCCCCCATGAGCCAAACTGGCACTAGCGCAATCTGCTCTAACCAGTCTCAACTCCTATTCAATATGCTCAGGGGTTGCAATCAGACGCAACTGGGCCCTACAACAGGTTCAATTGTGCTCTAGGGGGTGAATGTCATGTCTGCCATAGAATCCTTTGAACCCGTCAACCAACCAAACCTGATGCCCCAGACCCGCGTCACTGCGGCGGCCATTTCTATGGTCGGTGGAGTGGCTGCGCTGATCCTGTTCACTCAGACACCCACTCTGGCGGCTCTTTTCCTCACCGGCACTTTGATGGGTCTTGTGCTCTATCATGCCACATTCGGCTTCACCTCAGCCTTTCGCGTTTTGCTCGCCGATGGGCAGAGTGCGGGCTTGCGCGCGCAATTGGTGATGTTGGGTCTGGCCTGCACATTGTTTTTCCCCACACTGGCCGCGGGCAATCTCTTTGGTCAGCCGGTCGTTGGCTCCGTCTCTCCTGTCGCGACCTCGGTTGTGGTTGGCGCCTTTATGTTTGGCGTTGGCATGCAAATGGGCGGCGGCTGCGCCTCAGGCACTTTGTTTGCCGTGGGTGGCGGTGGTGTGCGCATGATCGTCACCCTCGCCTTCTTCATTGTTGGCTCGGTAATTGGCCTGTTCCACAACAGCTGGTGGCAATCCTTGCCCGCTCTGCCGCCCATTTCCCTTGTTAAGGAACTCGGCTGGGAAACGGCCCTTGCCCTCAATCTGGGTGTCTTTGCTATTGTTTGGGTTGTGGTGAGCGCGATTGAAAAGCGCCGTCATGGTGTCGTCGACTCCATCTTTACCTGCGGCTCTTTGCTGCGCGGTCCCTGGCCTTTGGTGGGCGGAGCGATTGCTCTGGCCTTGCTGAACTTCCTCACCCTCTATCTGGCTGGACGGCCTTGGGGCGTCACCGCCGCCTTTGGCCTCTGGGGCGGCAAAATTCTTTATAATCTCGGCTTTGCCGTTGATACCTGGGTGCCCTATTCCTCACCAGCGCAACAAAAAGCTCTGACAAATAGTGTTTTGGGTGACGTCACATCCGTGATGAACATTGGCATCATGCTGGGCGCTTTGGCGGCCGCAGGTTTGGCGCATAAGTTCAATCCGGTCTGGCGCATCCCCATGCGCCATTTATTGGCCTCTGTGCTCGGCGGGCTGCTTCTGGGTTATGGCGCCCGCATGGCCTATGGCTGCAATATTGGTGCGTTTTTCTCCGGCATTTCCTCTGGCAGCGTGCATGGCTGGCTGTGGATCGCCTCATGCTTGGTTGGCAATTATGCCGGCCTTCGGCTGCGCCCCTTCTTTGATCTGCCCATCGAGCGCAAGCTGACGGCCTGTTAAGGCTCGCGCATATAATAATCGCTTGTCCAGACGTAAGCGCAATCCAGATGGCGAAGGATGCAAGATCCTTCCCCGTCAAATAAGTTGAAGACCATTTTTACAAAGGTTAGCCGATGAGCCGCAAACTGCTTTTTACTTTGGCTGTCATGTCCGGGCTTGTCGCTCAGACGGGAGTGTCGCACGCCATTGAGGCCTCAGATGAAAATGCTGCGGCCTTCTTTGGAAATTATTCTTTGTCTGGCAATGGCCGTCCGCAGGCGTCATCAGTCAGACGCGAGACTGTCTCTTACGATGGCAAATATGCCCCCGGCACCATCTTCGTTTCGTCGAAGGAAAGACGCCTCTATTTCGTTTTGCCTAACAATCAGGCGATCAAATACGGTGTTGGTGTTGGCCGCCCCGGCTTTGATTGGGCCGGCACGCAAGTCATCACCAATAAGCGCGAATGGCCAGATTGGACTCCTCCGCCCCAAATGCTGAAAAGGCGCCCCGATCTACCGCGCCATATGAAAGGCGGACCAGAAAACCCCTTAGGCGCCCGGGCTATGTATCTGGGCTCCTCCCTGTATCGGATTCATGGCTCCAATGAGCCAGAGACGATTGGACAGGCTGTTTCATCAGGCTGCATCCGCATGACCAATGAGGATGTCACAGACCTCTACGCAAGGGTGAAAGTCGGCACGCAAGTGATTGTCTCGCGGTAAACAAATCTCTGTCTAAGACTGAAAGTCACATTGTCTATCGGATCAGCTTTTCTTCAAGCTGATCCGCTTGATCTGGACAGACCTTTGGCGCTGAGACAAGCGAGATAATCGCCCCATTTGCGTGCCTCTTGGCTGCCCAGCTCATACATATAAGCCCAAGTGAAAATGCCAGACTGATGGCCATCATCGAAGATTAAGCGCACGGCATAATTGCCCACAGGCTCAATCTTGCTGATCACAACATTTTGTTTGCCGCCAATAGTCTGCTTTTGCGCTGCCGAATGGCCTTGAACCTCCGCACTCGGGCTCTCGACACGCAAATATTCAGCGCGCAAATCAAAGCTCTCGCCATTGTCATAGGCAATGCTCAACAGCCGTCCGTGATCGGTAAGCTTCAACTCAAGGGGCCAGACTGAGGCAGAGGGAACTGCAGTCACAAAAGTCTCCTGATCAACACATAGAGGCCTTGCAACAGGCGTCTTAAAGATCCAATATACTAGCATGAGCATCATAATTGGAAACAGCCTGATTAGCAGCCCGCCAGCCTTGGTGGACCCTTTCGGCCGCCAGATTTCTTATATTCGCGTCTCCGTCACGGATCGCTGCGATTTTCGCTGCGTCTATTGCATGTCCGAGGACATGACCTTTCTGCCCAAACGCGACCTGCTGACCTTTGAAGAGTTTGACCGGCTCTGCTCAGCCTTTGTTCTGCGCGGCACCCGCAAGATCCGTATCTCGGGCGGCGAGCCTTTGGTGCGGCGCGATATTATGAGCCTGTTCCGCTCGCTCTCGCGCCATCTGACAACCGGCGCGCTCGAAGAATTGACACTCACCACAAATGGCTCGCAATTGGCGCGCTATGCGCAAGAGCTCGCCGATTGCGGTGTTCGGCGCATCAACATCTCACTCGACACGCTGATCGAGGATCGCTTCAAAACCATCACACGTTGGGGCGATCTCAACC
>CAIVAX010000083.1 GCA_903903935.1 uncultured Hyphomicrobiales bacterium
CATACGATCAAGCCGCTCAAGGCAATGGCGCTCGACATGGAAATAGAGCTGATCGGTTGAATTGCGTGCGAGAATGACGGAGCGGAATAGGCCGCCATCGAGCAGAGCGACGATATCACCAGCTTCATCATAAAGAGCAATATCAACTTTGATCGAAGCATCCGTGCTGTGGCTCATCACAATCAGGCAGCGGGTGATCTCAGCCTGATCTTTGAACACGCGCAGGCACGCAAAGCGCACGGGCAGATAAGTCCGCTTCACGCCCGGCTTGGACTCCATCACCTGAAACAGGGGATGAAAGGCAGCATCAAGCCCGACCGGTGAGAGAATCTGGGGCCGTGTGAACGCCCCGGTTGGCATATCAGAAGGGCCAAATTCAGCCTGAATGACCTGATCATTATAGCGCATGCTGCGCACCCGCCGGAAGGCGGGACCATAGGAGAGGCCAGTCTCGCTGGCGCGTGCATAGACATCTTCAGCGGTCGCGCCATCAAAGGGGCGACCAGTCGGGGCAATCAGCGGATCAGGATAAGGCAGTGCCTCGATAATGCGGCCGCGTGCATGCAGCGTCCATTCATCGCCCGCCAATCTCTGCCGGCTCCACACATCGGTCACATGTGTATCCGTGTTGAAGCGCACCGAGAGTTCGCGCATCGTGTCGCGCAACAAAACCAAGGGCGAGAGAATATCGAAATCTTCAATCCCGATGGGTCCGCTGGGGAAGATTTCACGTGCGACAGCGAGCAGCATTTCTGCCAATGCCGCGCCAGGCACAACAACTTCGCCATCCACTTTATGATCGGCAAGATAGGGCACACATTCGCTATCAAGCAGAGTGCGCCATTCCGGCGAGCCCTGAGTGAGGCGCGCCCCAATCAAAGGATGGCGCGGGACATTGCCATACAGATCGAGCGCTTCATTCGTCTCGACCAGATTATAAAGCTTATGCTGCCAAGGATAGGCGGGCAGGGGCAGACGGCCGATCAGCGGCTTACCAAACAAGCGTGTCTCATCGAGCTTGGCGCCATGCACCAAGGCACGCGCGACAAGCGTCTCAATGGGATCAATCTGCTCCTCAAGTTCTTTGTCATCAAAGGAGGGCAGATAATCGCCCTTCACACCCGCTTCACGCAAAGTGTCGGTAATATTGGCGCGTAAAATCGGGCGCGGGCTTATTTCAATCAGCAAAGTCGCACCCAACCCAATGGCGCTCGTCATCGCTTGATGGAAGCGCACAGGCTCACGCACATTGCGCCACCAATATTCACTATCGAGCTGCGTGCCATCGAGAACATCGCCAGTGACACTTGAGATAAAGGTGATCGCCGTCTTGCGCGGAGAGAGACCATCCAGCGCGCGCACCAGATCTTCATGCAACGGATCAAGCGCCCCATTGTGGAAGGGATAATCCAGATCCAGCATGCGCACGGCAATACGGCGCTTGCGTCCAGCTTTGGCAATCTGTTCAAGCTCTTCAGCGGGGCCGGAGAGCGTGACAGAGGAGGCGGAATTCTCAGCTGCGATGGAGACATCCCGCAAGCCCAATTCATCGATCAGTTTTTGCGTATCTGCGGCATTAGAATTGGTCGCCGCCATTTTGCCTGCGCCGCGCACTTTTTCTTGTTGCTCGCTGCGCTGGAAAATCAAGCGCACTGCATCTTGTAAGCTCAGCG
>CAIVAX010000084.1 GCA_903903935.1 uncultured Hyphomicrobiales bacterium
CACACGGATCTGTGCGCCAGTTGGTAGCCGTGTTGACGTCTCAACACGCTTGCCATCCACCCTGACCTCGCCCTTGCGAACAATCTTGTTCAGATGTGACAGAGACAATTGCGGCAGCCGACGACGAAACCAGCGATCAAGCCGCATGTCATCTTCATCCTCGGTGACAATTAGAGTTTGCACCTTGGAGAGATCGACAGAGGAAGCGCTTTTGGCAGCTTTGGCACCATCTGGATTTTTAGGGCGATCTGTAGCCGGCTTGCCAGACTTTGCACCCGCAGATTTGGCACCCGCAGATTTGCTCAATGCAGATTTGCCAGACGACGTTTTACTTTTGGTATATTTTCCAGGCGCAGATTTACCCTTGGGTGCGCTGCCTTTGACTGATTGTCGTTTGAACGATTTGGCAGGTGCTTTCATGACAAGGCTCGCATCAGAGAGAGACCCGCGATGAGCCCTGCAATGCCGAGCGCAACGGAACCCAAAACATAAACAGACGACAGCAGGATTTCGCCCCGCTCCCACAATAACACAGCATCAAGCGAGAAGGTCGAGAAGGTCGTAAAGCCACCCAAGACGCCAGTGGCCAGAAACAGCCGCACGCTCTGCGACCAACCCTCACTGGCCTGAAACGCCAGATAGCCTGCCAGCAGCCCCATCAGGAAAGAGCCAAGACTATTGATCAGCATAATCCCATAGGGAAAGTCCGGCCCGCACCAACGCAGGCAGGCGCCATTGACCAGATGGCGCAGAGCCCCGCCCAGTCCAGCTCCCAGAAACACAATCAGCACATTCATCATGATCAAGCTTTAGCCCAGACCCGCGCGCAGGTCACGCCTATTGACCCCGCTCTTTACGTAATTTGGCCCAATAATCGAGCCGCTTTCTGATCTCGCGCTCAAAGCCTCGCTCCACGGGCTCATAGAATACTTGCCGGCCTATGGCCTCCGGCCAATAGTTTTGACCAGAAAAGGCATCGGGCTGGTCATGATCATAGCGATAACCCTGACCATAGCCCTCATCCTTCATCAACCGCGTGGGGGCGTTGAGAATGGTTTTGGGCGGCATCAGGGAGCCACGCTTTTTGGCCAGATCCTGAGCGCTCTTCCAAGCTTTATAAAGCGCGTTGGATTTAGGCGCGCTGGCGACATAAACAACGGCTTGCGCCAATGCCAATTCACCCTCGGGCGAGCCTAGAAAATCATAGGCATCTTTAGCTGCATTGGCGATGACCAGAGCTTGCGGATCAGCAAGGCCAATATCTTCCACCGCCATGCGCACAACGCGCCGCGCGATGAACAGAGGATTTTCCCCCGCATCCAACATGCGCGCGAGATAATAGAGGGCGGCATCCGGATCAGAGCCGCGCACACTTTTATGCAAAGCGCTGATCAGATTGTAATGCCCCTCCTGCGCCTTGTCATAAAGGGGCGCGCGCCTTTGCACGATCTCGGCCAATTGCGCCACAGTGAGGATCTGATCAGCTGGAATGGCCTTCCACACATCCTCAGCCAGAGTGAGCGCGGCTCGCCCATCGCCATCGGCCATAATGATCAAAGCCTCGCGGGCATCTGCATCGAGGGGCAAGTCACGCCCCTCCAATTGTTCCGCACGCACCAACAAATGGCCAATGGCATCGGGATCAAGCGAGCGAAAGGTCATCACTCGCGCCCGCGACAAAAGCGCCGCATTGAGTTCAAAGGAGGGATTTTCAGTTGTCGCGCCAATCAATGTGACGGTGCCATCCTCCATCACGGGCAAAAAGGAATCCTGTTGCGCCCGATTGAAGCGATGAATCTCATCCACGAATAATAAAGTGCCCTGCCCCATGCGGCGCGTGGCGCGCGCCTCCTCAAACACTTTCTTGAGATCCGCCACGCCACTGAAAATCGCCGAGATCTGCACAAAGGCCAGATTGGTCTCATCCGCCAACAGCCGCGCCACAGAGGTCTTGCCAGTGCCCGGCGGCCCCCAGAAGATCAGCGAACTCAGCGAGCCGGTTGCAATCATACGGCGCAAAGCGCCATCAGGCCCCAGCAAATGCTCTTGCCCAGCAACATCATCCAGCACTTGCGGCCGGATACGATCAGCCAAAGGCCAAGGCGCTTGAGCTGATGCGAGTGCTGGCGCAGTGGGGCGCGGGGAAACAATTTTGTCTGACATGGCCATAGGCTTTGAGAGGGGTGATCCTGCCCCAACAATGCTCGCGCAAGTCAGATGATGCAAGCCTGATCATGTGCCGCATAAGTTGCGACTCAACGAAAATCACCTTAACATTGGACTGCCGCCTGTGTTTTTAGTTCGGCAATTCTTTTATTTTTTAACGGGAAGAACTTTCACATGCGAATAATTTCTTTTGTGACGCAAAAAGGCGGCTCTGGAAAAAGTACTCTGGCTTCTTCTATTGCTGCTGCTGCATTTGAAACAGGCGA
The DNA here is from genome assembly GCA_903903935.1 of uncultured Hyphomicrobiales bacterium. Lineage (GTDB taxonomy): Bacteria > Pseudomonadota > Alphaproteobacteria > Rhizobiales > Beijerinckiaceae > Terripilifer. The sequence goes on from CAIVAX010000084.1 coordinate 2,433, forward strand.
ACGTGTCTTCATCATTGATATGGATCCCCAACAATCTCTGGTGCAATGGTCTAAAACCAGAAATGATAAGGACATCCCTGTCGAGGCGGTTGGCTCGGACAAATTAAAAAAAGTCCTCGCCACTCTTGAAAAAGACGGCATCACCTTGGTCTTGATTGATACGCCCGGCGCGCAATCACAAGCGACCGAAGCAGCGATGCAAAATTCTGATCTCTGCGTCATTCCCGCAAGACCCAATGCCTTTGATCTTTGGTCAAGCGAAACCACACGCACTGTGCTCAAGAAAATTGGCACGCCCTATGTGTTTCTCCTCAATCAATGCCCGCCGGCTCAGCAAACAGGCCGCATTGAGGAAGGCGCCAAAGCTCTCGAAGCTATGGGCGGATTGATCACACCTTTGATCAGCCAGCGTGTCGATTTTCAGGAAGCCACACGCCACGGACTTGGCGTTTCGGAATTTGCGCCCTCCAGCCCGGCTGCCGATGAAATCCGCAAGCTCTGGCAATCCTTAAAGCGCCGCATGGCTAAAACAAAAACAGAAAAAACAAGCCGCAAAGCCGCCTGATCTTCGGCTTAAAGCTCGATCGACTCCAAAGCACAGACCTGACGCAGGGGCCTCCCTGCTCAGGTTTGTCCATTATTCTTTCTAACCGCCCATTATTCTTTCTAACCACCAATGACACTGGTGACGACTTGACCATTGCGATTGATGGTCACTTTCCAATACGGCTGCCGACGCTCTAGCACTTGTTGCATATCGCCCGTTCGCAAAATTTTTGTGTCATTAATGGCAAGAATGATATCGCCTTTTTGCAAGCCGACCTGAGCAGCAATCGAGCCATTGACGATCTCTGTAATCCCAACACCTTCCTTGACCGATTCAATAGAAAACTCTTCTGCCACGGCTGGAGAGAGATTCATCACGATTGCACCATTGAAGGGCGAGCGACCCGAGACTTTGAGTGTTTCACGCGGCGGAGTCTCAGGCGCGGGAATGAGCTTGATGGTGACAGTCATCTTCTTGCCATTGCGCAGCAAGGTCATATTCGCTGTGCCGCCCAAAGATTTGGTCGCAAGGCGATAACCAAAGGCTTCGGGGTCATCGATCTTCTGACCATCGACTTCCACGATCACATCGCCGAGCTTCAAACCGGCTTCTTGTGCTGGGCTTTTCTCAACAAGGTTTGAGATCAGCACACCAATGG
>CAIVAX010000085.1 GCA_903903935.1 uncultured Hyphomicrobiales bacterium
AAACACCGCGCTTCATTACTGACAAATTGATTGTTCCCCTCATTCAGGCCGGGCTCGTCAAGGATCTGCCTAATGTGCCTTTCCTCAAGGACATGGCTCGCAAGCCTGAGGATCAGCCCGTTTTGGATTTTATGTCCAAAGCCATTGCTGTTGGTCGTCCTGTCGCTACAACGCCCGGTGCGCCAGCTGATCGTGTGGCAGCTTTGCGCGCCGCTTTTGATGCAACCTTGAAAGATCCCGACTTCATCAAGGAAGCTGAAACGCAGCGCGCCGAAATCAATGCTATGTCTGGTGCAGAATTGGCAAAGATTATTGATGAAGTGATTTCAGCGCCACCCGCGGTTCTGGCGCAAGTCAAGAAGGCGCTGGAGTCCAAAGATGTGCAGGAAGATCTGCCCAAGAAGAACTAACATAACTCGCCCATCTCACCGTCACACCCACAGAGGAACGAATGGATTTTCAGCTTCCCGAAGAATTGCGAATGCTCAAGGATCAATTGCGTCGCTTCGTCGACACACAGATGATTCCGGTCGAGCGCGAAACTTGCGAGGGGCAGGAGCTTAAGCCCGAATATCGCGCCAAATTCGAATCCCATATCAAGCAAATGGGTCTTTGGGTGATGGATGTTCCCGCTGAATTTGGCGGGGGTGATATGAGTCTGCTGGCCTCAGTTGTGGTCTGGCAGGAATTGGCGCGCACCATTGCCTTGCCCGCGCGTGGCACTAGCATTCTGGGGCCGAATGTGCGCGCCATTCTCTATTCGCTCGAAGGCGAGATGAAGGAGAAATATCTACTTCCCGTTTTGCGCGGCGAAAAACGCGCCTGCTTTGCCCAGACCGAGCCAGATGCCGGCTCTGATCCCGGCAGCATGCGCACCACCGCTGTGCGCCACGGCGATCATTATGTGATCAATGGCACCAAGCGCTTTATCTCCGGGGCGGGCAAATCCGATTTCATGCAATTAATGGCCGCCACCGATCGCTCGAAAGGCTCCAAGGGCGGCATATCTTGCTTTCTGGTGGATTTTGATACGCCCGGCGTCAAACTCGGTGCGCGCTATAATACGATGATGGGCGATCAGCCTTGGGAAATCATTTTCGAAGATGTGAAAGTGCCGGTCTCGCATCGCGTCGGTGGTGAGGGGGAAGGCTTCAAGCTGGGTCAAAAATGGTTGGGTGTTGGACGCGTCAGTCATGGCGCGCGCGCTTTAGGCGTGGCTGAGCGCTGTCTGGAATTGGCCACTTCTTATGCCAAACAGCGCGTGACCTTTGGCAAGCCTTTGGCTGATCGCCAAGGTATTCAATGGATGCTGGCCGATATGTATATTGAACTGCAGGCCGCGCGCTTGCTTGTTTACAATGCTGCGTGTCAGATTGAAGCGGGCGTGGATGCGAGAACCGATGCCTATATCTGCAAATATTATGCAGATGAAATGGCCTTTAAAGCCGCTGATATGTGTATGCAGATTCATGGCGGCATTGGCCTGACCACCGATCTACCGATTGAAAAATTCTGGCGGCAGCAGCGCTCTTATCGCATCACCGAGGGCGCCAGCGAAGTGATGAAGACGGTCATCGCCCGCCATGTCTTGAAGGCCTATTAATGTCTTGAAGGCCTATTAGGCCTCATTTCATGGTCTAATTGCAGAGGCGCGCAGGAAGAGGCTTCTTCCTGCGCATTCTGTTTTATTTAGGCAGCGCAAGTTATTTAGGCAGGGCAAGCTATTTAGGCAGGGCAAAGCCTGCAATCTTCTTGTAATTGTCAGACAGCTCTCGCAGCTCAGCTTGCGTGATATATTTATCGAGATCATCGAAAGGCCGATCTCCCACGAGATCTTCCACTTTGATATTGATGAAATCAGGCGGATTGGAACGATTGGTCAGCACCACTTTATTGGCGGGGCCAACGCGCGCCGCATCATAGGCTTTGAGCGCGCCGATCACGTCTTTGTCTTTGGCCAGACAATCAGCCAATGTGCGTGCATCAATCGCGCTCTGAGCTGAGCCATTGGAGCCGCGCGGATACATTGGATGCGCTGCATCCCCAGCAAGCGTCACGCGGCCAAAGGTCCATTGATCGATGGGATCTTTATCGACCATGGGATATTCCAGAATCATATCTGAATTGCGAATGAGGGCGGCCACATCCAGCCAATCAAAGGTCCAATCTTTATAGATGTGATAGAAATCATCGAGCTTGCCCGCTTCATTCCAATCATTTTTGTGGAATTGGCTGCCTTCGATCTCCGCCATCCAATTGATCAGCTGATTGCCTTCACCATCCACATCATTGATGATGGGATAGATCACCAATTTACCGGTGCGGATCGAGCCCACGCGCATATAGCTGCGCCCGGTGAGAATAGGCTTATGCCGAGACACGCCCCGCCAAGTGTTGATGCCGCCAAAGGCAATGGCATCTTGCGGATAGAGCTGTTTGCGAACAACCGAATTAATCCCATCGCAGGCAATCAGCGCATCGGCTTTAACGGGGGGCAGGCGCTGTCCTGAGGCGGATTCAAAATGCACTGTCACGCCCTGATCATCCTGCTCAAAGCCCACGCATTTATGATCTGTGAGCACGCGATCAGCGCCCAATCGCTCACGCGCGGCTTTGAACAAAGTTAAATGCAGGCGGCCGCGATGGATGCCAACCTCAGGCACTTGATAGCCAGCATATCTCCCGCGCGGTTCCTTATAGATCAGCTGGCCAAAGCGATTAAAAAAGCAGCTGTCGATATTTTCAATGCCCTGGGCTTCCAATTCCTTATCAATGCCAAGGGCGGCAAATTCCTTCATCGCATGCGGCAGCAACGTAATGCCCACGCCAATCTCTTTGACCTTGGGTGTGCGCTCATACACCGTGCAGGAAATCCCCAGATTATGCAGGTTGAGGGTCAGCGAGAGTCCGGCAATTCCGCCCCCGGCAATAGCGATATGCATGGTTGAATCCTCTGAGCAGTTTACAAGAGATGTTTGAATGGTACAGCCGCGCGCAGTCCTATTGTCTTTCACCAAAGGATCAAGCAGTCAGCTCCAATGTCTCGTCTTAATAATAATTATGATGTGACCCAAACACCCATTGCGCCCGCAAAGTGTCTTTGGGCCAGCGCTTGGGCCGCAGCGGCATCTCTTCATGCCAGGGGCGCGGCTCCCAATAGCCTAAGCTCTCATCGCGCATTTGATCCATCTCGCAGAACATTTCTATGCGCAATTGATCAGGGTTGCGATGATAGGCTGCAACATTATGGCCAACCACATGGCGAATGGGGCCCCAGAGCAGGGGAATATTATTGCGCGTCAGTGTCTCGCAGGTGCGATGCATTTCACTCCAATCGCGCACCTCAAAGGCGATGTGATGCAGCGCAGGCTGATCAAAGCGCACGAAATTGATGGTGTGATGATCAGGCGAACAGCGCAGAAACGCAAAATGATCGCCCATCCAGTCTGAAACACGAAAGCCCATAATCTGTGTATAGAAATCAACGAGCTTATCGACATCCTCGACCCGATAGGCCACATGACCAAATTTGAGCGGGCTAATGCCGCGCTCAACCTTTTCCTGCGGATGAAAATGATAATCCGCATAGACCTCGATCAAAGTGCCCTTGGGATCAGTGAAGGTGACGGCCTCACGCACGCCTTGCGAAATATCGGCGCGGCGCTCGGCGCGCACGCCATGCTGTTGGAGATTGGCGATCAATTCACCCAGATCGCTGCCGGGGCTGACCTGAAAGGACAGACGCAGCAAGCGCACATCGGGACCGCGCTCGAGAAAAATCGCTTCCTGACCAAGCTTAGTGGCAAAATGTGCATGATCAGCCCCGCGATCAATCAGCGTGAGGCCGACAACATCGCGCCAATACTCAATCTGGCGATCAAGATCGGGAGTGGAGAACGTCGCATGTCCAAGACGTCGGACCTGAATCATGTCTCTTACCCCTTGCCATGATCCTCGCTGATCAGTCTTGCTTGCCGGGCACAAACATCCACAAGCACGGCATCAGCACGCCAGCCAGAAGGGTTTTCACCAGAGTGGCAAGCAGGAAAGGCTCGGCACCAGCATAATAGGCTGTCGGCCAGCCAATCATCATCGCCAGCCAGCTAAGGCCGCAGGCAAAGATCAATCCATGGCCAATGGTCATCACAGCAAGGACCTTGCTGATCGAGCGATCCAACCCACGTTCAGCACAAAAGCCAACAAAGGCCGCCGCGATCAAAAAGCCAATCAGAAAGCCGCCTGTCGGCCCCATCATATATGCAAGGCCAACGCCCTTTTCGGGTGTTCCGGCAAACACCGGCAGGCCTAGCGCGCCTTCAAGCAGATAAAGCGCAATCGTCGCGCTGGCCAGACGGCTGCCATAAGCAGCGCCAAGCAGCAGCACCACCAAGGTCTGCAAAGTCAGCGGGACAGGATAAAACGGCACCTGCACTTTGGCGGAAACAGTCAGAGCCACAGTGCCACCAAAAGCCAGCATCATCAGCCGCGCTGTGCGGGCAGCGCTGACTTGGGCAGCAGGCCAAAGGGCCGAGGCGAGGGTGGAGAATTGATCCTGCCGCATATGTCGCTCCTCTTAGGCTCCCGGGGGAGAATGCGTTCAACTTGCTTTTATATCTCGTGCTGCATTGATGTATAAGTTCTTGGAGGCCAACCCGCAAGGCGGGTCACAGCTTTTAGGCACGCAGCTTTAGACAAGGTGGCGCATGAGCGATCAATCCGATGACGCACTCACTTTTGATCGCACAGCCATTGGCACGCCCGGCCTCGTGCAAAGCCTCACGCCCTTGGTGCGGCGTGTGCTGGCGCCCAATCAAGGCCCGTTCACCTTTACCGGTACTTGCACCTATATCGTTGGATCAGGCCATCTCGCCCTGATTGATCCAGGTCCAGATTTGGCCGAGCATATTGAGCTCGTGCTGCATGAATTGCGCGGTCAGAGCATAGATCACATTGTCATCACCCATACGCATCGTGATCATTCACCTGCGGCCAGAGCTATCCAAGCGGCAACAGGTGCTCAAATCATTGGCTGTGCCGCCCATCAGCCTGCGCAAGCAGCATCTGAGAGCCGGATGGACGCCAGCCATGATCTTGATCATAAGCCCGATCTACTCATGCAAGAAGGTGATGTGCTCAGCGCGGATGGCTTTCATCTCGAAGCCATTGCAACGCCGGGCCATGCCGCCAATCATTTATGCTTTGCCCTTAGGGAAGAAAACAGCCTGTTCTCGGGGGATCATGTGATGGCTTGGTCAACCAGCATTGTCGCGCCGCCCGATGGCAATATGGCCGATTATATGCACTCGCTTGATAAGCTCAGATCGCGCAGCGAAACCATCTTCTGGCCCGGCCATGGCGGGCCTGTTCAAGAGCCGCAGCGCTTCATGCGCGGCTTGGTGCACCATCGCCGCCAGCGTGAAGCCTCTATCCTCAAATGCCTCGCCTCAGGTCATGCGACCATCGCCGAAATTGTGCCCCGCATTTACGAGGGTCTTGATCCGCGCTTGATCAAAGGCGCGAGCCTGTCCGTGCTGGCGCATTTGCAGGATTTGCTCAACCGCGAAAAGATCAGCAGCTCTTCGGGTCGCGCTGATCTCGAGGCGCAGTACAAGCTTGGGGCAGGATTGAGCAGAATACAGGATTGAGCAGACTAAAAAGAAAACGGGGGCCAAAGCCCCCGCATCAATCGACTAACAAGATAGATGGCGTCCTCAGAAGCGCGTTCAATTCAGGCGCGATTTCAGCTCACCAATATCTTTCATAATGAGATCATTGGCGAGTTCGCCCGCGATTTTGTCATGCAGAATAATTTCGACAGCCTTGATCGCAGCATCCGCAGCCGCAGCGCGGACCTCAGAGCGGGCCTGTTCTTCAGCCATAGAGATTTTTTCTTCCGCCTGGCGTGTGTGGCGATCAACGAAATCAATCATGCGAGTGGTGGCATCGCGCATCAAGGCTTCGGCATCTGCTTTGGCTTTGGCAATGATCGCCTGAGCTTCGGCATCAACCTCAGCCCGCTTCTTTTCATAAGAGGCCAGCACGCCAGCCGCCTCTTCGCGCAGGCGCTGCGCTTCAGCCAATTCAGTGGCAATCGCATTGGTGCGGCCATCAAGCGCGGCCAGCAATTGCTTGTGCACGCCCATATAGCCCAGCAGCACAACAAAGAGCACAAAGCCGAGGGCGACAAAAAATTCTGCATCAAGACTCATGGATGATTCTCCGGGTCGTCTTAAATTTTCGTCGCAGCCGCGATCGCGGCTTTGAGCTGGGAATATTCAGGCGAATGGCCCGTGATGTGCTGAACAATGTCGGCAGCCGCATCGCTGGCAATCTCGCCGACATTTTCCATAGCATGCACTTTGGCATCATGAATGCGCGCTTCCGCAGCGGCCAGCTTGGCACTCAATTCGCCCTGCAGGGTTTTGCGCTGGGCAATGGCATCGGCCGCAATTTGGTCGCGGACCTTTTGCGCTGTGATCGTGGCTTGTGCCTTGGCATTGGCGAGTGTCTCTTCATAGGCAGCCGATGTCGCATCCACTTTGGCGCGCATCGTATTGGCCTGTTCGAGATCGCCGGAAATTTTAGCCTGACGTGTCTCCAGAATCTGGGCCACGCGGGGCAGAGCAATGCGCGACATCAAAAGATAGAGCGCACCAAAGGTGATCACGAGCCAGATCAGCTGAGGCGCGAATGTTGTCGCGTCAAAGGGAGGGAAAGCACCACCTTCATGTGCTGCGCCACCGGGAACTTGAGTTCCTGCGCTATGGCCCTTATCGTCCGCCATGATCAGATCCAGACTGGTTAAAGGAAGAAAAGCGCGCGCCAGCCAAACCGGCGCGCGCGGTCAGATTACTTCACGAAGAGCAGGATAATCGCCACGAGGAAGGCGAAAATGCCAAGACCTTCGGCAAGCGCAGCGCCGATGAAGGCGCGGCCGAACTGGCCATCAGCGGCTGAAGGATTGCGCAGCGCGCCCGACAGGAAGTTGCCGAAAATGGTGCCAACGCCCACGGCGGCGGCGCCCATGCCGATGGCGGCAAGACCGGCTCCGATATATTTTGCTGCTACAGGATCCATAGTTAACTCCTTTGGTGATGTGGGTCCGACTATCTGTTGTTAAGATATTTATTAGTGGCCCGGGTGAATTGCGTCATTGAGATAGACGCAGGTGAGAATAGCGAAAACATAAGCCTGCAAGAAAGCAACCAGCAGCTCAAAAGCTGTCAGCATCACAATTGCAGCCATTGGCAGAATGGAGGCAGCGGCAGTGAGCGCGCCAGCGCCAATCATCAAAGTGACGAAGCCACCAAAAACTTTCAGCGTAATATGGCCA
>CAIVAX010000086.1 GCA_903903935.1 uncultured Hyphomicrobiales bacterium
CCAATTCGAACGAAGTGGCGTTGCGTGTGCTTAATGAAGCCCGCGCGGGCAAGATGCAGGTTGATGTTTTCGATGGAACCGGTGCGACCGCCTCGCTAAAGAGCGAAAAAATTCCCGCGCAATGGATTCCAGACAGCGCGAAGCGACTGCCCAAGGCGTATATCGATCCGGAAGGCTATTGGGTTGCGACCAATCTCTACATTCTGACGCCCGGCTATAATACCGAGCTGATCAAAAAAGGCACGGAGCCCAAAACGTTCCAGGATCTGCTCGACCCGAAATACAAGGGGAAGATTGCGTGGAACTCGACTGCGTCGTCCTCGGCGGGGCCGGGCTTTGTTGGCGTTGTGCTCAATTCGATGGGCGAAGAAAAGGGTATGGCTTATCTGCGTGAATTGGCCAAGCAGAATCCCTCAGGCCTTGCAGTTGCCGCCCGTCAGGTGCTCGATCAGGTGATCGCCGGTGAATATGCGATCGCGCTCAATATTTTTAACAATCACGCTGTGATCAGTGCTGCCAAAGGCGCGCCGGTTGACTGGATTCCGATGAACCCGGCCTTGGCTGTGCTCTCGGTGATTTCGGGTACGAAGGAAGCGCCCCATCCCAATGCTGGTCGCCTGTTGCTGGAATTCCTGCTCTCGGAAGATGGGCAGAAAATCTATCGCGATGCTGATTATTTGCCCGTCGACCCCAATGTGCCCCCCAATGATCTGGCACTTCGCCCTGATGGCGAGAAATTCAAGGCGATCTACAAGACGCCTGAAGAGATCGACAAGGAAATGCCGCGCTGGGCAGAGATCTTCAAGAGCCTGTTCAGGTGAGCCAGCGCATGAGCGATGTTGCGGTGAAAGAGAGCGGGCAAGAGAGGCGCGGTCTGTTTGCGCGTTTCATGCCACGCGACGAGCGCGTTGTCTTTGTCGCGATCATTGCCGCTATTTTTGCCATTTTGGTTTTGCCGCCGCTCGTGTTCCTGCTCAAGGGTGCATTCACTGTCACGCAGAACGGTGAGACGCATTTTAGCGCGCATCGTTTTGCCATTGTGCTGGCCCAGCGGGGCATCTGGACGAGCGCGTATAATTCCTTTGTCTTTGCTTTAGGTAGCGCGCTTCTGGCGCTTCTGATTGGCGGCGTGAATGCGTGGCTGGTCGAGCGCACGGATACGCCGTTCAAGCCGCTGGCTTATCTGACCACGATCATCTCGCTGGGTACGCCCTATGTGCTCTATACCAGTGCGTGGTTGCTGCTGCTGTCGCGCTCGGGCCCGATCAATTCCTGGTATCGCGAATTGACTGGCGAAACGGGGGTGCTGATCAATGTCTATGGACTTGGCGGCATGATCCTCATCGAGGGGTTGCTCTGGTCGCCACTCGTCTTTCTGCTGCTCGGCTCGACGCTGCGCAATTTCAATCCTGATCTTGAAGAAGCCGCACGTATGAGCGGGGCTGGTACCTGGCAGACTTTGCGGCGCATCACGTTCCGTCTATCGCTGCCCTCGGTGCTCGCACTTGCCATGCTGGTGTTCATCCGCACGGTGGAAGCTTTTGAAGTGCCTGCATTGGTGGGCCTGCCGGGTCGTGTTCACGTGCTGACGACCGATATTTATGAAATGATGCACCGGACGATGCCGCCCGATATTGGTTCGGCCAGCACTTTGTCGACATTGCTCTTGTGCATTGTAGCTGTGTTGCTGTGGTATTATAGCCGCCTCACCCGCAATGCAGAACGCTTTGCGACAATCACGGGCAAGAATTTTAGACCCAATAAAATCCCGCTTGGTAAATTCCGCTTTCTGGGTGGGGCGGTGCTGGTGTTGAATTTTCTCTGTCTGCTCATCTTGCCCATGCTGATCCTCGTCTGGGCTTCGCTTTTGCCGTTTTACCAGACGGTGCGCGCGTCAGCTTTCAAACTGCTGAGTTTCAAACATTACGGGCGCATTTTCGAATCTGACCGTTATCTGTCACTGCTCGGCAACACGCTTCTGGTGGCTGTGGTCACGGCGACAATTGTGATGGTGATAACGGCGATTGCTGCGTGGCTGAGTGTGCGCAAAATTCCCGGCGCGCGCATGGTCGATCAGCTGGGCACGGTGCCGTTGGTCTTTCCCGGTATCGTTCTGGGCGTTGGCGTAATGCAATTCTTTCTCGCCACGCCGATTGGCATTTACGGCACGATCTGGATCATCGTCTGGGCGTTTCTGATCAATTATCTGCCCTATGGCATTCGCTATTCTTATGCTGGCATGTTGCAGGTACATCGCGAATTGGAAGAAGCGGCGGCTGTTTCTGGCGCATCACCTTTTCTGGCGTTTCGCC
>CAIVAX010000087.1 GCA_903903935.1 uncultured Hyphomicrobiales bacterium
AGAATGGCTGGCGTAAATTTTCACCCTCAAATCTCTTTCGCTTATATTCGGATTTAGGCTGGCGCAATGAAAGTTCAGAATTTCATTTAGCTGCCTCAGGGGCCAGCAATCGGCTTGGAGTGATTGGTCCGACGCCTATTGAAACGCTCGCCAGTTCTTACAGCTCTGTTTATACGTCTCCGCAATCAACCATTAATGAAAATGGCTCTGTGTCGTTGACAGGAAAGTTTAATCTCTCGCCCTTATGGACTGTGCAGACGCAGGCTTATCTGCGGCGTTTTGTGCAATCGCATACTGACGGCAATAGTGCTGACTTTGAACAATGTAGCAGTCGCTCATCCTATCTTGGCTTTCTATGCTTGCAGGATGATCCTTGGGGCACGCCTGTTGGTGGAAAAACCACAGCTTGGCGTAATCAATTTGTTCTCCTCGATGCCAATGGCAAGCCCATTCCTTTTGCAGGGGCCACTGTTCCCTATGGCGTGATTGATAGCACCGCGAGCCGGACCACGTCTGTGGGTGCTTCAGCACAGGCGACCTATACGGGGCAGATTGCGGGACATGATAATTATCTCTCCTTTGGCGCCAGCCTTGATCATAGTCAGACTGATTTTCAATCGCGCTCAGTTCTTGGCTTTATCTTCCCGGATCTGCGTGTGGGGACAGACGCATCCATTGCTGGCCTTGGTCAAACCCTGCACACAGCTGGAGCGCTTGGCTATGCGCCGGTCAGCCTGAATGCCAAGACCGATTATTTCGGGCTCTATGGCATTGATACATTTAACATCACACCCCAATTGGCTGTGACCGCAGGTGGGCGGCTCAATCTGGCGCAATTGAAGATGAATGATGTGACCGGTCTCGCGCCAGAATTGAATGGCAGTTATACGTTTACGCGCTTCAATCCTATGATTGGTCTAGCCTATAAGCTGCCGCGAGATACAATGATTTATGCCGGCTATTCCGAAGCCAATCGCATTCCCACCCCCTTGGAATTGAATTGCGCCGATCCTCTGCGGCCGTGTCTGTTGGAAAATTCTCTCGTTGCGGATCCTCCGCTCAAACAAGTTGTGTCCAAGACTTTGGAGGCAGGTCTGCGTGGGAATGTGATGATTGAATCAGCGGATCTGGACTGGAAGCTGGGTGTTTTCCGCACGGATAGTAGCAATGATATTTTGCCTCAGGCCAGTGTACTGCAAGGGCGCGGCTATTATGCCAATATTCCTTTGATGCGGCGCCAAGGCGTCGAGGCGGGGGTTAATTATCAATGGAAGGATTGGCAGGCCTCACTTAACTACGCTTTCATTGATGCCACTTACCAATTCAATGGCACCTTTGCCTCACCCAATCATCCGCGCGCTGATGCCAATGGCAATATTCAGATTGTCAAAGGATCGCATATTCCAAGTATTCCTGCGCAGCAGATCAAGCTCTCAGCTGATTATGCTCTGAGCGCACAATGGAAGCTTGGCGCCACTATTAGTGCAGTCTCCAGCCAATATTATAATGGTGATGATTCCAATCAGAATGCTAAGCTGCCAGCCTATTGGGCGGCGGGATTGCAGACCTCTTATCAGCTGACCAAGACGGCTCAAATCTTTGGTCAGGTGAATAATCTTTTTAATCGCAAATTTGGCGTCTATGTCACTTATTTCGAGAAGAATGGCGTGTCTTTGGCGCAGCCTGTTGTCTATACGGATGCGCGCATGCTCACGCCCTTGCAGCCCTTTTCAGTTTATGGCGGGCTGAAAATGACCTTCTAAACGCGATGGCGAGAGACGAGGATCAGGGTTGATCCATCGTCTCCAATTCATCAATCATGCCGGAGATCATATTCAGGCCAATCTGCCAAAACGAGGGATCGCGGGCATCCAAGCCAAAGGGCGCGAGCAATTGCGCATGATGCTGTGTGCCGCCAGCGGCAAGCAGAGCGAAATATTTTTCCACAAAGCCATCAGCTGATTTTTCATA
>CAIVAX010000088.1 GCA_903903935.1 uncultured Hyphomicrobiales bacterium
CGTGCGCAAACTCAACCCGACAAAATATCAATTGCCATGGCCGCTGGAAACCTTACGCCTGTTCTAGAAGAGATCATGCGTCAGCAGGGATTTTTAACCAGATTCGGATTGAGTTCGGAGCCACTATATGTCTCCGATGGAACCAAAATTATGGGTTCCATTCTTGCTGGTGAGATCGATCTGTGTCCAATGGCAGGCTTTGCTCAGGTCTTTCCAGCAGTTGAGAAGGGCGCGCATCTGAAGATCGTGAACGGTGGTGTTTTGTTGGGCCAGCAAACTGTCTTCTCAGCCAACCCCGCTGTGAAAAGCATATCTGATCTCAAGAGCAAGACCATTGGAGTGGGATCGCTCGGCGCTCAACTTCATCAGGTCATGGTTGCTCTTTTAATAAAAAATGGCGTTGATCCTGCAGATGTCACATTTGCGAATATTGGCAGCAGTCCGGATGTATTCCGGGCTGTCGCAGCCAAAGTCATTGATGCAGGTCCCGCTCAAATTGATTTTCTTCCACAATTAGACCGCACAAATGTTCATGTTGTTCAGGGCGGCGATATGTGGACTAATCTGCCTGAATATCCCTTTCAGGGAGGATTTACATCTGATCGGATGATTAAGGACAAGCGTGAATTGCTGGTGCGGGCTTTGTCGGCTTATGCTCTGGTCTTTCGCTTTGTCTCTAGTCCGGGCTCACTTGATTCATTCAAAGAGGCTCGTCGTAAGGTTTTGAATGGAAAAGATGCAGATTTTGATGCGGCATCAGAATTTCAATGGCGTTTCTTTCAAACGGCAAAACCCCTGGCAACAGATCTTATCATTCCAGATAAGAGGCTTAATTATGTTCAAGACCTTCATCTGCGTTTCAATGTCCAACAAAAGAAATTAATGCTCGATGATGTTGCTGATATGTCTCTCGCACGCGATGCGATTGCACGTCTTGGATAAGGACGTGAAGTGCCGGCAAGAAACAGAATAGGTATCCGTTCGTTTACTTAATCGACCTCTGGCATCATCATATAATATATCGCCAATAGATCACTGAAACCGGACTTAATATCCCCTCGTACTCTTATGATAGGCTCTTATGCCATCTGACTCTATCTATGATGTCCTTGTAATTGGCGGCGGCAATGCGGCCCTCTGCGCCGCAATAAGTGCACGCGAATCGGGAGCGAGTGTGCTGGTGCTTGAACATGCGCCAAAGCCTTTGCGCGGTGGTAATAGTCGCCACACGCGCAATATGCGCGTCATGCATGAAAAGCCTTTATCCGTTCTCACCGATATCTATTCTGAGGAAGACTATTACGCTGATCTCTTGCGCGTGACCGGCGGCGAGACAAACGAACATTTGGCCCGCCAGACGATCCGCCACTCTGGTGAGACCTTTGAGTGGATTGAACAGCGCGGTGTGCAGTTTCAGCCCTCTTTGAGCGGCACGCTTGGCCTGTCCGCGACAAATGCCTTCTTTCTGGGGGGTGGCAAGGCCCTGCTCAATGCTCTCTATCACTGGGCTGAGCGCATAGGCATTACCTGTATTTACGACACGGAAGTGCAGGATCTAATCCTCGAGGATGGCTTCTTTCTTGGCGCCAAAGTTGTCAGTCGGGGCTTCCCTGATATCGTCAAAGCCCACAGCCTTATTGTCGCATCGGGTGGATTTCAAGCCAATATTGCCTGGATGAA
>CAIVAX010000089.1 GCA_903903935.1 uncultured Hyphomicrobiales bacterium
CAATTCCGATGGCTCTCGCCTCGCCTTCGTCGATCAGCGCCCCACGGGACCAGATCTCCTCGAGCCCATTCTGCTGATTCATGGCTTTGCCTCCACGCATGCCGTAAATTGGGCAAACACTCTATGGATCAAGACCTTGACAGAGGCCGGCCGACGCGTGATTGCGTTCGACAATCGCGGCCACGGCCAAAGCGACAAGCTCTATGAGCCCACCGATTATGCCACACCTCTGATGGCTGAAGATGCCCGCCGCTTGCTCGATTATATCGGTATCGAACAGGCCGATGTGATGGGCTATTCCATGGGCGCTCGAATTAGCGCCTTTCTGGCTTTGGCGCATGGAAAGCGCGTGCGCTCGGCCATTTTGGGCGGTCTTGGCCATCATCTCGTTGAGGGGGTTGGGCTCCCTTTGGGCATAGCCGATGCCATGGAGGCGCCCTCTGTTGATGTCTTGGTCGATCCCCAGCAGCGCATGTTCCGCGCCTTTGCCGAGGCAACCAAAAGCGATTTGCGGGCTCTGGCCGCCTGTATCCGGGGCTCGCGCCAGACCCTTTCGCCCGATGAGGCCGCCAAAATCACCACGCCTGTGCTGATTGCCATTGGCACGAAGGATCCTATTGCGGGCGACCCGCGTAAGCTCTCAATGCTCCTGCCCAATGCAAAAGTGCTTGATATTCCTGGCCGTGATCACAATTTGGCGGTCGGAGACAAGGTCTATAAACAGGGCGTTCTGGAGTTTCTGTCCCAGCGACATTGATTAGTCACACATCATCGCCATATCGGCCCAATGGCGGGGATGCTATAAAGCGGCGTGAAGGAGCAAATCATGGTGCAATCGCACAGCGCTGAAATTGTCGGATTGGGGGATGTCGACCCTCTGCTCTCGCGCATCAGGATTGAGGCGGATGAAGTCCTGCGCCAAGAGCCAGAATTGGCTGGCTTTGTGCTGTCCAATATTCTGAACCATCCCACAGTGGAAAGCGTGATCGTTCATCGCATTGCCGCCCGCCTTGATCATCAGGAATTGAGCGGTGATCTGATCCGCCAAACCTATCTCGAAGTGATCAGCCGGGATGCGCACATAGGCCAGGCTATTCGTGCCGATCTCATGGCCGTGATGGATCGCGATCCGGCCTGCACGCGCTTCATTGATCCTTTGCTCTATTTCAAAGGCTTTCACGCCATCCAGACGCATCGTCTGGCGCATGCCCTCTGGCAGGCCGGACGGCGGGACTTCGCCCTCTATTTGCAGAGCCGCTCTTCGGAAGTCTTTCAGACAGATATTCATCCCGCCGCCAAATTTGGCAAAGGCATTTTCCTTGATCACGCCACCGGCCTAGTTGTGGGCATGACCGCTGTGGTCGAGGATGATGTCTCCATCTTGCATGATGTGACTTTGGGCGGCACCGGCAAAGAGCGTGGTGATCGTCATCCTAAAATCCGCCACGGCGTTCTGTTGGGGGCGGGCGCCAAAATCATCGGCAATATTGAAGTGGGCCATTGCGCCAGAGTGGCCGCAGGCTCGGTCGTGCTTGATTCTGTCCCGCATAATAAGACCGTTGCAGGCGTTCCCGCGCGTGTTGTGGGGGAGGCAGGTTGTATGGAACCAGCCCGAACCATGGATCAGATTCTCTCGGGCAAAGCCCTCCAATAAAACTCTCACGCTCTGCGACCAAGAGCCTCTGGGAGTGATCTTGCAGATGTGCGCATTTTCTGGCAAAGCGAACCTATGATCTTACATTTGGTGAATGATTTCTCATGACTTTGCAAAAGACAGAAATTCGGCAGCTGCAGGCTTTTTTGCGACAGTCATTCGGCAATGAAGGGATTAAGGTCGGCATGGATCCGCGCAATGCGGATGATGCGGCAGTGC
>CAIVAX010000090.1 GCA_903903935.1 uncultured Hyphomicrobiales bacterium
AAAACCCGCGCCGCACTGATCCTTTGCGCTCTGTGCCTCAGCAGGTTGAGCGCAAATTGCACCTCTTGGCCCGCCGTCTCGTTCTGCCTCATCCCAAGGGCGGCACGATTGATGTGAGTGCGCCTTTGCCGCCGCATATGCAGGCAACATTTGATCTGTTTGGCTTTGACTCGCACCAATATGATCCCATTGAAGAAGCGCCGGAGGAATGAGATTGCTCTTAGCTTCCTCCTGCGAAGAGATTGGCTCATGCGTCTGATCATTTTTGATGTCGACGGCACGCTGGTCGATAGCCAGAATTTTATTGTCGAAGCGCAGAAGCGCGCCTTTTTGTCGCTGGGCATGCAGCCAGCCACCGGCGAGCGGGCGCTGTCGATTGTCGGTCTGTCACTCGATGAAGCCTTTACACATTTGATGGATGGCGATGCCTCCAAGGCGCCAGCTTTGTCTAATGCCTATCGTCAGGCCTGGCAGGTGATGCGTCATGAGCCGGGCTATGAAGATGCGCTCTATGATGGCGCCAAGCAGGCGGTGGAACATCTCGCCCGCCAGCCCGATACAATGCTGGGCATTGCGACAGGCAAATCGGTGCGCGGCGTGCAGCATTTGTTTGATCAATGCGGCTGGCATGATTTGTTTGTCACTGTGCAAACGTCTGACCACAATCCCTCCAAGCCTGCGCCCGATATGATCTTGCGCGCGCTGGAGGAGACGGGCGTTGATCCGGCGGCGACCGTCATGATCGGCGATACAAGTTTTGATATGGCGATGGCCCGCTCAGCCGGGGTGAATGCGATTGGCGTCTCATGGGGCTATCATCCGCATGAGGATTTGCGCAAAGCAGGCGCCAAAATCATTGTCGATAGTTTTGCTGACTTATTGCACCAGCTGGATGCTCCTCATGCGTGAAGATCTGACTCGCGATCTCTTGCCCGGTCCCGGCGAGGGAATTGATCCGGTTGAAATGGCGCGGCGTGATCAACGCAAAACTCTCCCTAAACGCTTTTATAAAGAGGCGGGGTTTGAGCCTGTTGAGCAAGGCTTTGGGCTCGTGCTCGATGGCAGGCCCGCGCTGACGCCGGCGCGCAATCGGCTGGTTGTGCCCACACAATCTCTGATGCAGGCGCTGGTGGCGGAATGGAATGACCAGGCCGAGACGATTGATCCAGCCACAATGCCATTGACGCGGATCCTCAATTCCGCGCTCGATGGAGTGGCGCGTGAGCTGGGCCCGGTGCGCGATGAGATCCTCAAATATGCCGGCACGGATCTCCTCGTCTATCGGGCGGGGGATCCGCAGCAATTGGTCGAGGATCAGGCCAAAGCTTGGGATCCGATCTTGGCTTGGGCGCAGAGCGAACATGCCATTCATTTGACGCTGGCTGAGGGCGTGATGCATGTCCAACAGGCTGCCGCGGCGCTGACGGCCTTTGAACGGGCTCTGGATGGCGCGATTGGCCAATCACCGACCGCTCTTTTGCGGTTGAGTGGCTTGCATGTGGTGACGACTTTGACCGGTTCGGCCCTGCTGGCGCTGGCGCTGGGGACGGGCCATCTGGAACCTGCCGCCGTCTGGCAGGCGGCGCAAGTCGATGAAGACTTCCAAATGCGGGCTTGGGGCGTGGATATGCAGGCGATGCAGCGCTTGAAGCGCCGCCAGATCGAGCTGGAGGCAGCAGCGCTGATCCTTGCCCATTGCCCAGTTTGAGCTGTAGCATCACTCCTAGCTTTTGAAGGCCTTGTCCATCCGTCGCATTTCCGATGGGGGGATGTCGTGGTAGTCAGGGGCAAGGAAAGGTCTGGCGCACTGAGATGGTCAGGCCAGTGAGAATGAGGCGGGCTCGATGAAACATGTTCTTGAAACGCTCGAACAACGCCGCGCAGCCGCACGGCTGGGCGGTGGTCAGGCCCGCATAGATGCGCAGCATAAACGCGGCAAGCTGACGGCGCGCGAGCGCATTGAGCTTTTGCTCGATCACGGCACGTTTGAAGAATATGACATGTTCGTGCAGCAACGCTGCGTCGATTTTGGCATGGACAAGGCCGAGAAAATTCCCGGCGATGGTGTGGTCACCGGTTGGGGTACCGTCAATGGTCGCACAGTCTATGTGTTCGCCAAGGATTTCACGGTCTACGGTGGCTCGCTGAGCGAGACACATGCGCAGAAGATCACCAAAATTCAGGATATGGCGCTCAAAAACCGCGCGCCCATTATCGGGCTGTTTGATGCTGGCGGTGCACGCATTCAAGAGGGCGTCGCGGCATTGGGCGGTTATGGCGAAGTGTTCCAGCGCAATGTGTTGGCCTCAGGCGTTATTCCGCAAATCTCGCTGATCATGGGCCCCTGCGCAGGAGGCGATGTCTATTCGCCAGCGATGACAGATTTCATCTTCATGGTGCGCGATACCAGCTATATGTTTGTGACAGGACCTGATGTGGTGAAGACCGTCACCAATGAAACCGTGACGGCGGAAGAATTGGGCGGCGCCTCGGTCCACACAACCAAATCATCGATTGCAGATCGCGCTTATAACAATGATGTGGAAGCGCTGCTGCAAATGCGCCGGTTGATTGATTTTCTGCCCGCCTCTAATCGCGATTCTGTTCCTGAATGGCCGAGTTTTGATGATAGCGCGCG
>CAIVAX010000091.1 GCA_903903935.1 uncultured Hyphomicrobiales bacterium
GATTCTCATCTGAAGCCATCTTCAGTTAGCAATCTTGGCTCAAGTGCGAAGATCGGGACAGGAGGCAGATCACTTACGTCATCTGCGCCAAGCGCCAAAAGGGTCACATATGCAAGCCAATCCAATTGTCACAATCGGCCAGGGGGCTGGGGCAGTGCGCTTTGGCAATGATCAGCGTCTATCGGTGATGGCTGGGCCCTGCGCATTGGAGAGTCGCCAGCATGCGCTCGAAATGGCGGCTGCGCTCAAAGAGATTGGCCAAAAACTCAATATTGGCATTGTCTATAAATCCTCCTTTGACAAAGCCAATCGCACCTCTTTGCAGGGCCGTCGTGGTTTGGGCCTGATGGAGGCTTTGCCGGTCTTTGCCGAAGTGCGCGAGAGATTTGGTCTGCCCGTCGTCACCGATATTCACGAGAATGAGCAATGCGCGATTGCCGCTCAGGCGGTTGATCTGTTGCAGATTCCCGCCTTTTTGTGTCGGCAGACAGATTTGTTGATTGCCGCAGCGCAGACGGGCAAGCCCGTCAATGTCAAAAAGGGCCAGTTTCTGGCGCCTTGGGATATGAAGAATGTTGTCGCCAAGATCACACAATCGGGCAATGCCAATGTGCTGGTGACAGAGCGGGGCGTTAGCTTTGGCTATAATACTCTGGTCTCTGATATGCGCTCCTTGCCAACCATGGCCGAACAAACCGGCGCGCCGGTGATTTTCGATGCCACACATTCTGTGCAACAGCCCGGCGGGCAGGGCACATCGTCAGGGGGCGAGCGCAAATTCGTCCCCGTTTTGGCCAGAGCGGCTGTCGCTATTGGCGTTGCCGGTGTCTTTATCGAAACACATGATGATCCGGCCAATGCTTTTTCTGATGGGCCCAATCAAGTGCCGCTGCAGCATATGGAAGCTTTGCTGCGCGAATTGCTCGAGATTGATGCACTGGCGAAGCGCCCGCGACTGACACTGAGCTAAAACTGTCACATCTTTGTCATGGCTCAAAGATAGGCCTGCTATATGTCTGAGCCTTCTTTTTCTTATGCCAGTGATGAGGATCCGTTTGTCTTCAGGCTGATCATTCGGTTGATAGAAAAGGCCACGGGCCAGACGCATTTAGAAGCCCTCTATCGCGAGCTGCGCAAAGAGCTCAAACCAGATACGAGTTTCTGGTCAGCTGCGCTTGCCAAATTGAACATTGACTTGCAGTTTGATCCAAGTCGGCTTGCGCAAGTTCCGCACAACGGGCCAATTGTCTTCGTTTCGAACCATCCCTTTGGTGTGCTCGATGGAATTGCGCTCTGCTCCTTGGTCGAGCGCGTGCGGCCCGATTTCAAAGTGCTCACCAATGCTGTGCTGTTAAAGGCCGAAGAAATCAAAGATCGGGTCTTGCCCATTGATTTCTCGCAAGCCGAAGGCACGCGCCAAGCCAATGCCGCCGCGCGCCGCGCCGCTCACAAACATCTTGAACAGGGCGGGGCCTTGGTCCTGTTTCCCGCTGGTATTGTCTCAACCTCGCCCGATCGGCTTGGCCTCAAACCGGCCCTAGACGCCCTTTGGCAACCCTTTGCCGCCAGCATGATTCATAAAGCCAAGGCGCAGGTGGTGCCAGTCTGGTTCCCCAGTCAGAATAGCCAGCTCTTTCAAATCACAAGTCATATCAGCCAAGTGGCGCGATTGGCTCTGCTGTTTCATGAAGTGCGGCGGCGCATTGGCACGCCTTTGCCCCTTCATCTTGGGGAGATCATTGCCTATGATCAGTTGGAGCCGATCAAGGATCGCACAGACTTGATGGCGCATTTGCGCCAATGCGCAGAAGGGCTTGCGCCATCAAAGAACTTGCGTTAGCCGCGGCCGCGATAGGGGGCGACGCCCTGATCAGGCACCCATGTGCCATCTGGTAAGGTGCCAGTCTGCCAGAACACATCAATCGGAATGCCACCACGCGGATACCAATAGCCGCCAATTCTCAGCCAGCGCGGTTGCAGCACTTGGGCGAGATCCTTGCCAATGCGAATGGTGCAATCCTCATGAAAAGCCCCGTGATTGCGAAAGGAGCTCAAGTAAAGCTTGAGGGATTTGGACTCCACCAGCCAATCGCCGGGGACATAGTCGATCACCAAATGGGCAAAATCGGGCTGGCCCGTCACCGGACATAGAGAGGTGAATTCAGGGGCGGTAAAGCGGGCAACATAATTGGTATCAGGATGGGGGTTGGGCACGCGCTCCAGTTCCGCTTCGTCCGGACTGGCGGGCATAGCCACATGCTGACCCAGAAGCGATGCGCCTGTATTCGACTTGACCATATCCGGCTCCTTGAACTCATGCAGAGCCATATTGTGCAAAGCCGCATTGGGCAAGATGCAATCGGGATCGCTGTTTGCGATCTTGGCCGCATAGCGTAAAAGGCTGGTGTTTTAAAAGACGAATCTTTGAGGGGCTAATGACCACCATAGTCGATATTCTGGCACGTGAAATTCTCGATAGCCGCGGTAATCCCACTGTTGAGGTGGATGTTGTGCTGGAAGATGGCTCGTTTGGTCGTGCCGCTGTCCCCTCGGGCGCTTCAACCGGCGCCCATGAAGCGGTGGAATTGCGCGATGGCGATAAGGCCCGGTTTGGCGGCAAAGGCGTCTTGAAGGCTGTTCAAAGCGTCAATTCAACCATCTGCGATGCCATTTGCGGCATGGAGGCAGAGGACCAAGTGGCCATTGATGAGGCCATGCTGGCATTGGATGGCACAGCCAATAAAGCCAAACTGGGCGCCAATGCGATTTTGGGCGTCTCGCTGGCGGTGGCCAAAGCGGCCGCCGATGCCTCGGCCCTGCCGCTCTATCGCTATGTTGGCGGCACGCAGGCGCGTGTTCTGCCTGTGCCGATGATGAATATTATCAATGGCGGCGCCCATGCCGACAATCCCATAGATTTTCAGGAATTCATGATTTTGCCGGTTGGTGCCTCGTCTATGCGCGAAGCGGTGCGCTGGGGCGCGGAAGTGTTTCAGGTGCTCAAATCCGCTTTGAAAAAGGCCGGGCATAATACCAATGTGGGCGATGAGGGTGGCTTTGCTCCCAATCTGCCCTCCGCCGAAGCGGCGCTCGATTTCTGCATGAAGGCGATTGAGCAGACGGGTTTCAAACCCGGCAAGGATATGTATCTGGGGCTCGATTGCGCTGCGACGGAATTCTTCAAAAACGGCAAATATGTCTATGAAGGCGAAGGCTTGACCCGCACCATTGCCCAGCAGGCAGACTATCTGGCAGCGCTCGTCAAAGCCTATCCGATCGTGACGATTGAAGATGGCATGTCGGAAGATGATTGGGACGGCTGGAAGCAAGTGACCGATCTGATCGGCAAAACTTGTCAGCTGGTGGGAGATGATTTGTTTGTCACCAATGTCACACGCCTCTCACAAGGCATTCAGCGCTCTGTCGCCAATTCCATTCTGATCAAGGTCAATCAGATTGGCTCCTTGACCGAGACTCTTGCGGCTGTCGATATGGCGCATCGGGCAGGCTATACGGCTGTGATGTCGCATCGCTCAGGCGAGACAGAAGATTCCACCATTGCCGATTTGGCCGTGGCCACCAATTGCGGACAGATCAAGACCGGATCGCTCGCCCGCTCAGACAGATTAGCCAAATACAATCAACTCATTCGCATTGAAGAAGAGCTGGGCTCGCAGGCTCGTTATGCCGGGCGCTCTGCGCTCAAGGCTTTGGCCTGATCTCAACACGCACAGCCGTGCAGAACCTACTGCGCGGTTGTGTGATGTTATTGCGACTCGATGGGCGAAATGTGATCAATCGCGCGCAAGACGCCCTGACAGACGCGCCAGATCGCGCTCGTGCCCAGATAAAGATCGGTTGATTGATTGAGATCGCCGATCTTTAAATGATAGCCATTGGCCAGAACATTAATGTCGATGCGCATGGTCTCGCTAAAGGCATGCTGGGTACGGGCATTATAGACCGTATCGACCATTTGCAGGGCAAATTCGCGGGCATCTTCCAGTCGCAGCGTCATGATGCGCGGCGAGGTCCGCGAGGTATTGAAGGGATAGATCGCATCAAAATGGATGAGGTCGGCATCGGTGCTGATTACCAGACGCGTCACAGATTTGCCCGAAGGAAAGAGAAAAGCGCGATCATCCAGATCGACA
>CAIVAX010000092.1 GCA_903903935.1 uncultured Hyphomicrobiales bacterium
CGCATTTTGTGAGATCGTGTACGTATCATCCAGATGAAGCCGACCTTCGCTGATCGCCTGAAACACCACTTCCGCCGTCATGATTTTAGCCAAGGATGCGGGTGAGTTAAGCTGATCAGCGGCTTTTTCAAACAGCACTGTGCCCGATTGCGAATCCATCAAAATCGCATAGGGGGCGGGCGTGGTGAACGGCGCGACTGGAGTGGCGGTTTGCGCCGCAGCTGTAGCTGTCATCAGGCCCAGCACAAGGCTGATGAAGACAGAGAACCGAAACGGCTGGCAGACGAGCAAGGGAATCACGTTTCGCCCTTAGGACACAGAGACCACAGACAGGGCCATTGTGCACCTTCGCAACCGCAAATCAATGAGTGATTGCAAACACTTCAGGCTAGGCATGCAAGGCCTTGCGCGAGCCTGTCCTCAGCGCATCATCGCCTGACGAAAGCGCAGAACAGGTGCGCCAATCGGCACATTGGCACCCGGTATTATGCCCAGATCAAAGGGCCGTGTGGGCGGCAGCGGCGGATTGGCCGGCATGATAGCCGGCTTGACCCCCGCCAAGGACGGCAGCGGTGCGGCTGCGGAAGAAAGGGGTGCACTCATCATTCCAGCAGAGCGGACTGGTGCAGAGCTTGCCGCAAAGTTTGTGTTAGAGGCAGATGCAGTCTCTTGCGGCTCCACAGGCTTGGAGAGTGCTGACAAGGCTAAAGCTGCCTGTTCAAGCGCACCCGATTGCGCAGTGGCCTTTTCTGAGGAGGATTGCACAGAGGCGCTTTGCTGAACGGTGGAGGAATTGGCATCCGGGCTGACATCAGCAACCATAATGGGCGATTTGGGATTGGCGCCATCCAGAGTTGCGGGGCGGCCATCGGTGCGCAAAGTCGCCATCAGAATGGCATCATCCGATCCAGCCAGACCGGCGGGGCCAAGATAATCGACTTTAATCGTTGCTGTGCCGATGCGCTTATAATCAAGAGCATCTGCGGCTCTGCTGGATAAATCCATCACGCGATTGCCATGATAGGGGCCGCGATCATTCACCCGCACGATAATGGACCGGCCATTGTCGCGATTGGTGACACGGGCATAACTAGGCAGAGGCATTGTGGGATGAGCCGCCGTGATCGAGCTCATATCATAAACTTCGCCATTGGCGGTTCTGCGGCCATGAAAGGCGGAACCATACCAAGAGGCCTTACCTGACTGAGACTGGCCGACAGCCATTTTGCCCGGCGTATAACGCTTGCCGGCAACAGTATAGGATTTGCCGATCAGATATTGCCCGCCGCCGCGCGGCACGGGCTCGCCCTCATTGACCACGCGTTGGCTTGCGGGGCCATATTTGCTGGAGGGGAAGAATTCGAGAGAGCGCTTATTAGAGCCCGGTTGCTGGGCGCAGCCTGCCAAACCCGCAACGAGGGCAGAACCAGCCACTAACCAAAGAAGAACTGACCGCAGAGACCCCGATGACCGCGATTTGATAGATTTGCGAGATTTCAACCGCGCAGACGGCTTGAGCAGCCCACGCAGAGAGGATCTTCCAACAGACTTGAACAGCCGGGGCACGATCAAACCAGACGAACCTTTGTTATCGATCCAAACAAACCGGGCCAGAGCAGCCCGAAAGCAAACAGTGTGAAACAATAAAGCCACCTTCTTTTACGCTAGGCCGGGCTTGGGCTCAAGCTGATGAGGCCGGGATCAGGCCAAAGCAGCAAATAACGGGCCGCTTTTTCGATTTATCGTTAACCAAGAGAAAGGATCGGGAGCTTGTCAGGGCCAAATACGGCAAAAATAGGACCCCTGCCCCTGCACTTGCCCTGTCCTTGCCCCTGCCCTGCCCTTGCCTCTGCTGGGGGTTGGAAAGGAAGGCCCTGGCCCTTATGGCGCCTGACAAGCAGCAATTGCTGTGAGACAAGATCTCGCCGAGACCTAGATGGAAGGTCCACCCAGATGAGTGATTTCGACAAGATAAACAGCTGACAGCCAGATTAGAGGGTGGCGCGAGCCAAAAAAATTGTCTAGGAAGATCCCCAATCCGGAGGGGTGGCCGAGTGGTTTAAGGCAGCGGTCTTGAAAACCGCCGTAGGTGAAAGCCTACCGTGAGTTCGAATCTCACCTCCTCCGCCATTACCTTCAAATGAAGCGTCTCCCAGCGCACGGTCCGGCAGAAGAACGCGCAACGTTCCAAAGGCTTTGCAGGTTCGACCTCTGCACTGCGCTGCCCGCGAACTCCAGGCCGCATTCTCCGAATGCCCCGTTTCTCTCCCGACCTATGGACTGAAGCCACCACCATACGGACAGAAACCCCCGCTTCTTCATGCAGTTAGACGATCACGCCGGGGCGGGAGTTCGAGTTTTCTTTGGTTAACGAAACCTCAATCGCTCCCAAATAGGCTGTTGAATCGAAGCAGCAATTTCTTATTCGAAGTCCGCAGGTTCGTTCTTTGTTCTTGGATGAGCCTCGGATAAAATGAGGTCCAACAACGAGGCAGCCCCGTGGCGCAAACGTCGGAAATCGAATGGACTGACGCAACTTGGAACCCGGTGACGGGCTACACCAAGATCGGTCCGGGCTGCGACAACTGCTACGCGGAACGCTTTGCGGAACGTTGGCGCGGGGTTGCTGGACACCCCTACGAACAAGGCTTTGACCTGATGCTTTGGCCATCAAGGCTGATGCAGCCCGCGCAGTGGAAAAAGCCGCGGATGATCTTCGTGAATTCGATGAGCGACCTGTTCCACAAGGACATCGACCGCACGTTCATCGACAAGGTGTTCGATGCCATGGAGCAGGCGAACTGGCATGTCTATCAGGTGCTGACCAAGCGCAGCTCGCTCATGCGCAACTATGTCCGGAAGCGGTATGGTGGCGAATCGGTCCCGCGCCACATCTGGCTCGGCGTGTCGGTTGAGGACGCAGCGCATACGAGCCGGATCGAGCATCTGAAGCAAATCAACTCGGATGCGCGCTTCATATCGTTCGAGCCACTGCTCGGTCCTGTCGGCGACGTCGATCTAGGCGGCATCGCATGGGCCATCGTCGGCGGCGAGAGCGGGCCGCGGGCTCGCCCAATGGACGAGAGCTGGGTCATTACAGATTGGTATTGAGCAGCAGACTTCGCTTGCCATTAAACCAAGTATCGAAAAACAGTCGCGCAGAAGCGCGCGTAACAATTGCTTAATTTCCTGTTTTAACCCTGCATTTGAAACATTAGCCAGAAATGGTTTTTTGACGTCCTGCACCGGTGTGAAATCAGCGCACAAAATGACTCCATGCCGACGCAAGACCTGCTTTATACTTCAAGCCGCAACGCCGAGGTACAAGCCAAGCAGGTTAGCACTCTAATCACGGAGTCGCATTATCTCTAAAGATAA
>CAIVAX010000093.1 GCA_903903935.1 uncultured Hyphomicrobiales bacterium
CCGGCCGGTGGCGAGGCGATTGTCGGGCGTAGTGCTATCCGAGCCTCTTTTGAGGCGCGGCCAGCGCGCAAATCGTGTCATCTGATCACCAATATCAAGGTTGATCTGCTCTCCGCCTCGGCTGCCACAGCGCGCTCGACCATGCTGCTTTATGCCGCCCCCGCGGGTGCAGATACGGCCATTGGCCCGGCATTGATTGGCGGCTTTCAAGATCAGCTTGTGCATGAGGCGGAGGGTTGGCGCTTTGTCGAGCGTGTTGGCTTTCTCGATCTGAAGGTCAATCTGCCATGACTTTTATTCACACCACACATGTGGGCAGCCTGCCCCGCTCGCCCGAATTAGCCGCCAAATTGATTGAGCGTGATCATGGCGTTCTCATACCTGAGGCTGAGTTTGATGCTCTGGTGAGCAGCGAACTTGAAAAAGCCATTGCTCAGCAGGTGGCAGCAGGCATATCGATTGTCAGCGATGGTGAGCTGGGCAAGGTTGGCTATTCAACCTATGTCACGCAGCGTCTATCTGGCTTTGGTGGTCATACGGATCGCACGCCGGCTAAGGATCTTGCCGATCTGCCTGATCTGCGCAAAAAACTTGGCGCCATTATGGGCAGTCAAAACTTTGTTCGCGCCTCCTGCATTGATAAAGTCCGACTTGTGGATTTTGAACCTGCAGCAGCTGATATCCGCCGCTTCAGTGCGGCTATGGCCAAAGCGGGGCAGGGCGTGCGCGGTTTTATGAATGCGGCGTCGCCCGGCCTCATCACTGCTTTTCAGCCCAATCAATATTATCCCAGTCATGAGGCTTATTTGGCCGATCTTGTTGATGCCATGCGGCCTGAATATGAGGCGATCATTGCCGCTGGATTTGATTTGCAATTGGATGCGCCGGATCTAGCTATGGCTGCGCATACGGGCTTTCAGCATTTGAGCGAGGCGGAGTTTCTCAAACGTGCCGCGCAGAATATTGAAGCGCTCAATGCTGCAACCGCCACTATTCCAGTAGAGCGCATGCGCATGCATATTTGCTGGGGCAATTATGAAGGCCCGCATGATTTTGATATTGAGCTGACAAAGATCATTGCCCTCATCTTAAAAGCACGCCCGACGCGGCTGTTGTTTGAGGCTGCTAATCCGCGCCATGAGCATGAATGGATTGTTTGGCGCGATGCCAAATTGGCTGATGATGTTGTTCTCGTGCCCGGCGTGATTGATTCTTGCTCCAATTATGTTGAGCATCCTGAATTGATTGCGCAGCGCCTTGAACGCTATGCGGCGATTGTTGGGGCGGATCGGGTGATCGCCGGCAGTGATTGTGGTTTTGGCACTTTTGCAGGCTATGGCAAAATCGATCCTGTGGTGACGTGGAAAAAGTTCAACGTCATGCGTCAGGGCGCCGATCTTGCCGCCGCAAGGTTGAAGTGACTGCGCTCAATAATTACGCCAAGGCAGCAAGCTTGCAGCGCGTCAATCAACCAAATGACAGGCGACCTTTGCGCCATTGGATTTGATCTCCAACGTGGGCGCGCTTGTGGCACAAGATGCGCGTGCAATGGGGCAGCGTGTATGAAAAGTGCAGCCAGAGGGGGGATTGCTCGGGCTTGGCACTTCACCACTGAGCACAATTCTTTGCCGACTGCGCTTGGCACGTGAGACCGGATCGGGGATCGCACTCATCAAGGCCTGCGTATAGGGATGCTGGGGGGAGAGATAGAGCGCGTCACGATCAGCGATTTCAACAATGCGCCCTAAATACATTACCGCAACACGGTCGCTAATGTGGCGAACAACCGACAAATCATGGCTGATGAGCAGATAAGCCAATCCCATGCTGCGTTGAAGCTCAACCAGCAGATTGAGAATCTGGCTGCGCACAGACACATCAAGTGCAGAGACTGGTTCATCGCAGACGATCAGACTTGGGCTTAAGGCAAGGGCGCGCGCAATCACCAATCTTTGGCGCTGGCCGCCCGAGAATTGATGCGGATAGCGATCAATATGTTCGCGGCCAAGGCCCACACGCTCGAACAAGGAGATCACCCGCGCGCGCAGCGCTTCGCCTTGTAAGAGGCCATGCACAAGCAAGGGCTCGCCAATGCTCTCACCCACCAACATGCGTGGATTGAGCGAGGCATAGGGATCTTGAAAGATCATCTGCATATGAAAGCGCGCTTGGCGCAGACGTTCAGATTTGAGCTTGCTCAGATCCTCGCCTTTGAACAGAATCTGTCCGGCGGTTGCATCAACCAGACGCAGAATAGCATTGCCAAGGGTTGATTTGCCGCAGCCGGACTCGCCGACAAGGCCAAGCGTTTCACCTTCGTTGAGAGAGAAGCTGACACCATCGACTGCTTTGACAGATCCGTTAGAGCGCCGAAACAGGCCATCGCCAATGGGAAAATGCACAGCCAGATTTTCGACGTTCAGCAAAGGTGTGTGTGTCATTGCTTGGCCCCTGCCAATGAGGGGACTTCAGCGCTGTACCAGCAGGCGGATGAATGTCCCTCGGCCAGAACAACAAGAGGCGGCTCTTCTTGCTGGCAGCGCGTTTTGGCTAATGGGCAGCGCGGCGCAAAGCGACAGCCAGGTGAGGTGATGCCACCTGCTGGAACGCTGCCGGCAATAGTGGCAAGTTCGCTCTTGGGCGCGCCCTCCAGGCTGGGCAGGCTTTTGAGCAAGAGTTGTGTGTAAGGATGGCGGGGATGATCGAGCAGATCATCAATCAAGGCCTCTTCGACAATCACTCCGGCATACATCACCAGCACACGTTCAGCCATTTCTGCGACCACGCCAATATCATGGGTGATCAGCAGCACAGCCGTCCCTGTGTCATCGCGCATTTTGCGCATCAGATCGAGAATTTGCGCTTGAATGGTGACATCGAGAGCCGTGGTGGGCTCGTCCGCCAAAAGCACAGCGGGATTGCATATCAGCGCCATGGCAATCATCACGCGCTGGCACATGCCACCTGAAAATTCGAAGGGATATTGATCCATGCGGCGCTCTGGATCCGCAATTCCTACCGAGCGCAACATGGCAATGGCCCGCTGACGCGCCTGATCGCGCGGCAAGGACTGATGCGCCAGCACAGCCTCGATCAATTGATTGCCAATCGTCATAAGAGGATCAAGTGAACTTGCGGGCTCTTGAAAGATCAGCGACAGGCTTTGGCCTCTGATATGGCCCATCTCGGCTTCACTCAACTCAGCAAGATCGCGTCCATCGAGGATGACGGATCCTGCACTCAATCGCGCCGCAGGCGGCAGCAATCTGGCGAGTGAGAGAAGGGTGAGAGATTTGCCAGATCCCGATTCCCCCACAATGGCTAAAATCTCGCCGCGCCGGATGCGAAAGGAGACGCTATCGACAACCTTGCGATTGCCAATAGAGACACTCAGTCCAGACACAGAGAGCAAAGCGGGGTCCATAGATACTGCGATCAATTAGAGAGTGACATTGGTGGAGACCAATTTGAGTTTGGTGTCGAAGGTAGAAAAATTCGCGCTTGATTGATGCCAGCTGGCAATCTCACCTATCGAGGTGAACCAGACGTCTTCATAGCGCAAAATATGCGTGAAGAGCTTGCGCAGAAGGCGAATGCGCTGGCCTCGTCCGGAGATCCAGGGGTGAACAGTGAGGACAAAGGCGCCGCCAAATTCGCGTATGCCTTCAAATTCCTCAATCCAGGAATTCAGCACCAATGCAGGATCGACAGGCGTGCGGCTTTGCGCATCCGTATATCTGAAATAAATCGCATCATCGATCAGCCATTGGATCGGCACTTCAGTCAAGTCATCCAGTGAATAGGGATGATCATAGCCCATTAGCGAGCTGTCATAGGTAAAGCCGCGCTCTTTGAGCAATTGATGAAGATCGGCAGTAATCTCCCAAGAGGGGGAGCGATAGCCCAGCGGGCGTTTGCCCAATTGGCGCTCAAACACTGCCAGAGAGCGATCTAATATGCGGGCATTATGATCGCGATCGACCTCGTCAACGCGTTCATGAAAATGCCCATGCGCGCCCAGTTCAAAACCGCGAGCGGCAATTTCCGGCAAGAGATGCGGATAGGTTTCGGCAATCCAGCTGGGCACATAAAAGCTGCCATTGACCTTGAATTCATCAAGCAGATCCATCAGCCGATAAATGCCAACGCGCGGGCCAAAGCGTCTTTGTTCGATCTCACCAATCGGGCCTTCGCTCTGGCCGCGATGGCGCCAGATCCAGGGCGATTCGCCATCGACATCGGCGGAGAAGGCCACCGCGCATGTTTTACCTTCGGGCCATTGATAGGCAGGAGCTTTAGGCATTGTGTTTCCTCAGCGTGCAATACGCAAATCATCAGTCCGCAAGGGACCAGGTTCAAAACTGCCAATCGAATTGCCGCCATCGACAGACAGCACAGCGCCTGTGATAAAGCTTGCGGCATCCGAGCACATATAGAGCACGGCTTGAGCGGCATCCTCAGGCTCGCTGGTGCGCCCTAAAGGAATGCGGCTTTTCATGCGCTCCACATAGGCCTCAGAGAGCGGACTCACTGTGCTGCCGGGTGCAAAGCCGGGCTCGACCACATTCACCCTAATGCCATAAGAGGCAAGTTCCAGAGCAAAGCCTTTGCTCAAACGCTCCAGTGCAGTTTTCGATGTGCAATAGGGCACAGAGCCATTGCGCATAATGCGCGAGGCGCCAGAGGAGATATTGACAATCGCGCCTTTACGATGAGCGCCAATCATCAGTTTGGCCATTTCGCGTGTGAGCAAAAAGGGCGCACGCAGATTAATATCGAAAATGCGGTCCCATTCTGCAACATCAATCTCCATCAGCAGGCCGCGAGGATAGACGCCAGCATTGTTCACCACATAATCCGGTGCGCCCCATTTTTGTGCTATCGCCTGTGCAAGGCCGTCCACAGCTGGTGCATCGGTGAGATCGGCGGCATGACCAAAATGGCCTGAGCCGGGCAAAGCGCGGATCAGTGCGTCAAAATCTGTGCCCGATGTATCGGTGAGGCATAATTGCGCGCCAGCTTTGGCGAAGGCCTGTGAAAACCAGCGACCAAAGACGCCAGAGGCGCCGGTGATCAAGGCTGTCTTGCCGGTAAAATTCATTGCATCCTCACAGTCAGCTCGTCATCGAGCGTCGATCAAAATAATCTCGCAGATAATCCCCCAAGAGATTGACGGAGAGAACCACCAGAAACAAGCAGGCGCCGGGAAAGACCGTAATCCACCAGGCGCTGGCGATATAATCGC
>CAIVAX010000094.1 GCA_903903935.1 uncultured Hyphomicrobiales bacterium
GAGGATATGGTCAGCGCGCATGAAGAATTGCGCGGTCAGGTCGATCTGCTGCATGCCGAGGGCTCGGTGGAGCGCGCCGATCGCGATATGTTTGGCGGCTTGCTCGAGCTCAATGAGCTCTCTGTCTCGGATGTGATGGTCCATCGCACCAAAATGCGCACCATTGATGCCGATTTGCAGCAAGAAGAGATCATTCGCGAAGTGCTGGCCTCACCCTATACGCGCATGCCCATGTGGCGCAATGAACCTGAAAATATCATTGGTATTTTGCACGCCAAGGATCTCTTGCGCGCGCTCGACGCGCCAGGGGGACCTGGGCCAGGCTGGACAGTTGAAAAAATCATCCGCGAGGCCTGGTTTGTGCCAGATACCAATTCGCTGCGGGATCAATTACAGGCCTTTTTACAAAGAAAGACTCACTTTGCGCTCGTCGTTGATGAATATGGCGTGGTGATGGGGCTCGTCACACTCGAGGATATTCTCGAAGAAATTGTCGGCGATATTCGCGATGAACATGATGTGACGGTGCATGGCCTGCGCCGCTTGCAAGATGGCTCGGTGATTGTCGATGGCGCCGCGCCCATTCGCGATCTCAACCGCGCCATGGATTGGCGCTTGCCTGATGATGAGGCCACCACCATTGCCGGTGTTGTCATTCACGAGGCCAGAATGATTCCCGATGCAGGTCAGGTCTTCACTTTCCATGGCTTTCGCTTCGAGATTTTGCGCAAATTACGCAATCGCATCACCTCGCTTAAAGTCACGCCCATTGCGCCGCCCACAGATGAAGAGGATGGCTAAGCGCAGCTTTGCCTCATAGCGCTCATCACCCAAAACTTTAGCCCGATTGATCCTCTAAGTCAGGGCTAATGGTTTTGGCTTTCTGATCGGCCATGAATTGCGCGCGGGCCAGTTTGGCAAAGGTGCCATCGAGCGCCACTAAATCTTCAAACGTGCCGCTCTCGACAATTTGCCCCTGATCAAAGACCAGAATGCGCGAGGCATTGCGAATGGTGGCCAGCCGATGGGCAATCACAAAAGTGGTGCGCCCCGATGTAGCCGCTTGCAGGGCCGCCTGCAATTGCTGCTCCGTGGTGGCATCCAGCGCGCTGGTGGCCTCATCAAACACAAGGATGGGCGGATCTTTCAATAAAGCTCTGGCAATGGATAGGCGTTGGCGTTCGCCACCTGATAAAGAGCGGCCACGCTCGCCCACAATGGTTTGCAATCCATCGGGCTGGCGGGAGATGAATTGGCTGGCTTGCGCACGCTCAACCGCCAGTTCGATTTCAGCCAGATCCGCATCATATTTGCCAACGCGCAAATTCTCTTCAATCGAGCGGGCAAATAACATGGGCTCTTGAAACACTACACCAATATTGCGCCGTAGGCTTTGCAGCGTGATATCGCGAATATCCATGCCATCAATCAAAATGCGCCCCTGTGTGGGATCAAAGACGCGGTGCAGCAGGCCCATAGTTGTGGATTTGCCTGATCCTGTCGCGCCCACCAGCGCAATCGTTTCGCCCGGCTGAATGTCAAAGGAAACATCGGCAACCGCATCGCGGCGATGATCATAAGTAAAACAGACATGATCAAAGCTCACTCGTCCTGTCAGGCGGCCCGCATCAATCGCGTCCGGGCGGTCGCGCACAGTGGCTGGAGTATCGAGAATATCGAAATATTCTTTCAGCTTGGGGGTCAGCATGAACATCCAATTGGCAAAGCCGACGCTTTGCTCCAGCTTGGTGATCAGCAGAGTGGCAAAATTCATGAAGGTGACAATCTCGCCGATACTGGCCAGATCTTGCATGTGCAGCCAAGTGCCCAGCAAAAAGATCGCTGTCAGCGTCAATGTCGAGGAGGCGCGTGTGGCAACAGTTGCCAGCGCCCACCAAGACAGGACGGGAATCTGAGCATTGAGCAGCGTCGTGCTGATCTGCTTCATTGCGCTTAATTCTGCATCAATGCGGGTGAAACTCTGAATCACTGGCACATTGCCCAAAGCATCCGAGGCGCGCTCGGCCAGATCAGCATGATAGCGCTCCACCTTGCCTTGCTCGCCCTCAGTCTTGCGCAACACATAAGTGGTCATCAGGCCAAACAGGATCACCAATATGATGAGCAAGGCCCCCAAGCGCCAATTGAGCAAAAGGGTCAGCGGCAACATGATGAAGAGAGCGACGAAGGAGGCGCAATTTTCGCGGAAAAAATTAAGCCACAAACTCGCCATGCCCGATGTGCCATCCAGCATGGTTTTCAACAAACGGCCCGAATGGATGGTGGAATGAAAGCCCATGGGCAGATGCAGCACATGCTCAAAATAGTCGGCCATCACGGCCAGTCGGCGCCGGTGTGAGAGCCGGTCGGCATGCAGCGCCACCAGAACGGCCGCCAGAATGGTAAAGAGCCCGAAGCCGACCCAGGCCGACAAAAGAGTGAGTAATTCTCCCCAGCCCAGGGCTCTGGCCTCCACTTTGGCGCGGGTGAGCAGATCAATGATGCGCCCAA
>CAIVAX010000095.1 GCA_903903935.1 uncultured Hyphomicrobiales bacterium
AGCGAGGTGATCCATGCGGGCATCTACTACCCCAAGGGATCGCTCAAGGCGCAGTTTTGCGTTGCGGGGCGCCACGCGCTTTATGAATTTTGCCAGTCCCATAAAATCCCTTTTCAGCGCTGCGGAAAACTGCTCGTTGCTGCCAACCCCGATCAGCACGATCAAATCTTGGCGATACAAGCCAAAGCATCAGCCAATGGTGTCGAAGATCTGAAACTCATCGATAGGGCACACCTCAAATCTCTAGAGCCCGAGGTGGAAGGCGTGATGGCGTTGCATTCGCCCTCAACCGGCATTGTCGATTCCCATGCCTTCATGCTGGCTCTGCAAGGAGAGGCAGAGGCCCATGGCTGCGCCTTTGCTATGCAAGCGCCCTTTGAGCGCGGACGCTTCGACAATGGCCTCTTCCATTTAGAAATTGGCGGCGCTGAACCCATGCAGATTAGCGCCAATCATGTGGTCATCGCCGCTGGACTATCTACTCCACGCCTCGCGCATCAAGTGACGAATGGAGAGCTTGCACAGATTCCGACACATGGCTTTGCCAAGGGGAATTATTTTGCGCTCGCACGCCGCGCGCCCTTCTCGCATCTGATCTATCCTGTCCCAGAGCCCGGGGGCCTTGGCATTCACCTCACGCTTGACCTGTCAGGACGCGGTAAATTTGGCCCCGATGTCGAATGGCTTGATGTGAGAGATGATCGCCAAATCGATTATCAAGTGAACCCGCACAGAGCTGAAAAATTCTATGCCGCAATTCGCAAATACTGGCCGGGCCTGCGTGATGGTGAGTTAAGCCCAGATTATTCAGGGGTCAGACCCAAAATCGCTCGCGCCGGCGAGCCTGATGCTGATTTCCTGATTGCCGATGAGCGCAAACACGGCATCAAAGGATTGATTGCCCTGTGCGGTATTGAAAGCCCCGGCCTCACCGCCAGCCTAGCGATTGGCGAGCACATCAGCGAAATCATCAATCGATAGGGGATGGAGCAGAGCATGGGACAGATTGGTTATGAAACGAGCCATGGTATTGCCCGCCTCACTCTCGATCAGCCCGAAAAGCTCAATGCCATGTCCTATGACATGTGGCTGTCTTTGGCCGCATGCATCAAACGCGCTGAAGCGGATGAACAGATCCGTGTCATCACACTCACGGGCGCGGGCACAAAAGCCTTTTGCGCGGGCGCTGACATTTCGCAATTTCAAGATAAGCGCAATGATCCAGCCTCTGTGCAAGCTTATGAAGATGCCGTCACCAAGGCCTTCACCGCTCTCTTGACCGCTAACAAACCCATTATTGCGCTGATCCGTGGCATTTGCTTTGGTGGCGGCCTTGCCCTTGCTTTGTGTTGCGACATTCGCGTGAGCGATGGCGCGGCGCGCATGCGCATACCCGCCGCGCGTCTGGGCCTTGGCTATGCCTATGCCAATATTGCAACCATGGTGCACAAGATCGGCGTCAATGCAGCAACCGATCTGCTCTTATCAGCCAGAATTGTCGATGCGCGCGAAGGTCAGGGGCTTGGCTTGGTCAATCTGATCTTCGATGAAGATTTTACACCGCAGGCCGAAGCCTATGTAAGAGAAATTGCGACCAATGCCCCGCTCACCATGCGGGCCATCAAGACAGCACTGCACGAACTTTCTAAGCCAGAGACGCAGCGTGATATTGCCACAGCCAATGCCCTCGTGCAGGCCTGTTTTGACAGTGCCGATTATCAAGAAGGCCAGGCAGCATTTGCTGCCAAGCGCCAACCAGAATTTCAGGGCCGCTAAAGCCTCACACCCGCGTCATAGGCACGCCGCCCCCGCCACCACCGGGCCTGAACTCAACATGCTTGAACGCGCTAGTGCCAGCCACATTGAACGAGGCCCGGCCCAAGCCTGAAATTTCAATCTCGATTGTATCGCCCACATTTATTGGCCACAGGCCTTCATGATAAACACCCGTGGCAATCACATCGCCGGGACGTAAATGCACAAACTGGCTGAGCCAGGCAATTTGCGCGGCAATGGAATGGGCCATGAATTTGGTCTGATAATCCTGCCTTAATGTACCTGCGATCCAAGACTTCACAGTGAGGGCGAGCGGATCGGCAATTTCATCTGCCGTGGTGATCCACGGCCCGCAGGCGGCAAAGGTCTCCTGCCCCTTGCTCACCAATTGACTGCGCCGATTAAGCCCGCGTGCTGACACATCATAAAAAGGCAGATAGCCAAACACATGATCCATCGCCTCAGCCTCACTGACACGATGGGCTGCTTTGCCAATCACAAACGCAAGCTCCGCCTCAGCCTGATAGACCTTGACTTGCGGAATATCTGGCAATTCAATCTTACCGCCAGGGCCAATAAGCGTCGAACATTTGTGGAAAAATTCGAGCGTGACACTGTCCTTGGTGCGCGAGGGATCATCGAGATAATTAGCAAAGGCGGCCATCACACGCGCAGGGCGCACCAGCGGCGGCAGCAACCGAACTTGCGCCAAGGGCACACCAGAATTTTTGGCCATTAAATCGGCAATAGCGGGTTTGTACTGATCGAAATGACCGATCAAGTCCTCCATCGCATTCTGCCCACCCCGCAGCTCGATATGGGGAATGAGCGCGCTAATGTCGATCACCTGATCATCTTTGACCACGCCAATCTGATCAGCATTATAACGTATGATTTTCATTCCATCCCCCTTAGTTCCGCCTGCCCGCGCCTGAAGCGCGCAGATCAATTTTTAAAGCCGAATATGTTTGGGCAGATGCGGAAACGGCCCTTGCGAATGGGCAGCAGGGGCAACCTTTGTCACATAATCCTTGGTGATCTGGTCAATCGCAGTCACGCCCAATAAGGCCATGGTCGTACGCAATTCCTTTTCCAGAATGGTGAGCAGTTGAATGGCCCCATCAACCCCCGCCGCTGCCAAAGCATAGGCCTGCAACCGCCCCACCGCCACCGCACTGGCACCCAGTGCCAGAGCTTTGACAATATCAGAGCCACGCGAAACTGCCCCATCAAGAATAATGGGAATGCGCCCGCCGATCACCTCGGCAATCTCGGGCAACATATCAAGCGTGCCTAGACTGTGATCCAATTGCCGCCCGCCATGATTGGACACGTAGATTGCGTCAAACCCCCGCTGCAACGATAAGTGCGCATCTTGCGCGGTCTGAATACCTTTGAGAAACACAGGAATGCCAGCCATATCTTTAATCCGGCTGGCCACATCCCAATCCAGCATGGCACCATAATCGGCCCCCTTGGGGCCGCGCTGGGTTGGTGGCAACCAGCGCTCGGCAATCTGGCGCTCGCGGATGCTATAGACGGCTGTATCCACCGTCAGCAGCAAGGCCTTATATCCTGCCGCTTTGATTTCCCTCACCCGATCTTTGATCCAAGCCTCATCACCACGCACATAAAGCTGAAACCATTTATTGCCCTCTGCCACACGCGCACAGGCCTCAGGGCTTGGCGGTGTGACCGAGCTGACAATCGGCAACGTGCCAAAGCGGCATGCCGCTTCAACAGCCGCTGCCCCGCCATTGTCTACAAAGGAATCCATCGAGCCCATGGGAGCAAACAAAACCGGAATGCGTAATGACGACCCCAAAAGCTGGGTGTGCATCTGCACATCATCCACACGGCGCATGACCCGCGCGCGAAAAGCCCAGGACTCAAACGCCTCGCGATTGCGCAATTTGGACGTCTCTGATTCTGCGCCCCCCGCCACATAACCCCAGACTGAGGGATTAAGGCGGGCATAGGCCTCCTCAATCAGCTCGGCACTGGTGAAAAAGGACTCTGCGGGACGCGGCGGCCTATTTGAGCCGATCTCAGTCATGCCTTGCTCCACATTTGGGGCGGATAGATAATGAATGAACTGTTCTAACGACGAACATTGAGAGATCGCCGCCAGAACGTGACCCCCAGTCTATAGGATATCGAGAGTTGGGCGCAAAGGCCGCCGCCACAGCCTAACTATTCCAGCTAATACTTGACAGGGATCGAGCGAAGTGGATTCGTGTGGCGAGACTTAAAGAAGATGTCCACAGGAGGAACGAATGACCATTATCGACTGTCATGCCCATGTCAGCCCCCCCACAGAATTATGGGCCTATAAGGCCTCCATCCTCTCGCATTTGGGCGCTCATGGTCGGGGCAAGGTGACAGTCAGCGATGATGAGGTCCGCCGGGCGGTCGAAATCAAGCATTTCGAAGGTGGCGACAAGAGCCATATGGATTTTCTCAAGGAAGTGGGCACGGATATGCAATGCATCTCCCCCCGCCCCTTCCAGATGATGCACAGCGCCAAGCCTTCGCGCGTGGTGCAATGGTTTACCGAAGAGACCAATAACATCATTTATCGCCAGACCCAGCTCTACCCCAATGTCTTCGTCGGCATTGCCGGCCTGCCGCAGGCCAGCGGCGAGCCCTTGACCATGGCCATTGCTGAGCTCGAGCGCTGTGTGAAGCAAATGGGCTTTAAGGGCTGCATCCTAAATCCTGATCCTTATGAAAATAGCGGTCAGAAGGCCCCGCCCATGGGCGATCATTATTGGTATCCGCTCTATGAAAAGCTGTGTGAGCTCGATGTGCCCGCGCATATTCATGCCACTGGCTCCAAAAACCCCGATCGCGAGCCCTATACTCTGCACTTCATCAATGAAGAGACCACAGCCGTCTATGGCTTCGTCAATTCCGATGTGTTCAAAGATTTCCCCACACTCAAAATCATCATGAGCCATGGCGGCGGCGCAGCGCCCTTCCAGCTTGGCCGTTTTGAGGCTGCCTCAGCCCGCAAGCCCGGTGGCGAATTATTCTCACAGGCCATGCGCAAGCTCTATTATGACACTGTGCTCTATTCGCCCGAGGCGCTGGAATTGCTGATCAAGACCGTGGGTGTGGATCGGTGCGTGTTTGGCGCGGAATGCCCCGGCGTGGGCGCTGCCCGCAATAAGGCGACCGGCAAGACCTATGACGACATTCGCCCCCATATTGAAGGCTTCAGCTTCCTCTCGGCTGCCGAGAAGAAAACCATTCTCGAAGACAATGCGCGCATGCTCTTCAAGATCGCTTAAAGTTCTTCAAGATCGCTTAAATTCATTCTCCTCGGGGCGTGCATCTGGCCCGCCCCGATCAAGGTCTGAACTTACAAAAGACCCTTCCAGCTTAAGTCAAACCCATCAGCCCAGAGTCGAACACCCATGCTCACACAATCGGACAATGAAAAACTCACACGTGTCGGCCCCGGCACATTGATGGGGACTTTGCTCCGGCGGTTCTGGATGCCAGCCCTTTTAGAATCTGAAGTTCCCACACCCGATTGCGACCCGGTGCGCTTGCGCCTTTTGGGCGAGGATCTGGTGGCCTTTCGCGACACCAATGGACGCGTTGCCATTCTTGATGCCTATTGCCCGCACCGCAATGCGCATCTCTATTTTGGTCGTAATGAGGAATGCGGCCTGCGCTGCGTCTATCATGGCTGGAAATTTGATCTGGACGGCAATTGCGTTGACATGCCCTCCGAACCTGACGAGAGCAGCTATAAGGATA
The DNA here is from genome assembly GCA_903903935.1 of uncultured Hyphomicrobiales bacterium. Lineage (GTDB taxonomy): Bacteria > Pseudomonadota > Alphaproteobacteria > Rhizobiales > Beijerinckiaceae > Terripilifer. The sequence continues at coordinate 5,545 of CAIVAX010000095.1, forward strand.
AGATCAAACTCACCTCTTATCCCGCCGTCGTGCAAGGCGGCATTGTCTGGATCTATATGGGACCGGCAGAACATAAGCCGCAATTGCCCAATTTCGAATGGTCACGCCTGCCCGCCAATCAGCGCACCGCGACCAAGCGCATTCAACAAAACAATTGGGCACAGGCTGTGGAGGGGGGCATCGATTCCAGCCATATTTCCTTCCTGCATAATCGCACTGAAAAGCAAACAGCCGCTGTGGATGCTGTGACCAGCAATAAATTTCACGCGCAGGATCGCCATCCCGTCTTTGAGGTGAAGGAACAAGACGCTGGTCTGTTGATCGCCGCGCGCCGCAATGCTGAGCCCGGCCATTATTACTGGCGCGTGACGCAATTCTTGCTGCCCTTCTACACAATGATTCCGCCCGTTGGGAATTTCCGCGATTCGTCGCAAGCCCCCTATGACGGCCATGCTTGGGTGCCGATTGATGATCACACGACTTGGACATGGTCCTTTGGTGTGCATCCCCAACGCGCCTTCACACCTGAAGAGGCTGACTATCGCGGTGGATCTAATGGGATGTGGGGACCCATTGATGAAAACTTTATGCCTATTCGCAATAAAGAGAATGATTACATGATCGATCGCCACAAGCAGCGGCATGCGAATTTCACCGGCATTGATGGCATTCCCAATCAAGATGCGGCTGTGCAGGAAAGCATGGGCTTTATTTCCGATCGCACCCGTGAACATTTGGGCACGTCAGACCGCGCGATCGTCAATTTCCGCCGCCTGATGCTGCGTCTGGCTCAAGATCTGGCCGATGGCAAAGAGCCTTCTGCCGCCATGCGGTGCGAGGATTATAACGTGCGCTCAGTCTCTGTCATTTCTCAGGCAGGCATTCCCTTTGAGCAGGCCGCTGCCCCCTATATGTCTGGCCACAAAAACTAAATACAATATATCAAGCCCTATCCTTGAGGTCGGGCAAAATCCGGGAGGTTTTTCGACGATGGCAAAGAGCAAGGTTCAATTTACGCTGCGATTGGCCCTGAGTTTGGGCTTGACTTGGGGCTTGAGCTTTTCACCTCTCAGCGCCTTTGCGCAAAAGGCCGCCGATCAGGTGAGAATTGGTCTCTTCGATCCTGTCTCGTCTATTCTTTTATATGACGATTCTCAGCCTGAAATCGGCTTTTTGTCGCGCGCCGTTTTTGATCCGCTGATTTGCTTTGACAAGAAAACTGGCGAGTTCGCACCTCTGCTTGCCTCGTCTTGGAAAATTGTTGATGACAAAACGCTGGAATTTGATCTGCGTCAGGATGTCAAATTCCATGACGGCAGCCCCTTTAGTGCCGACGATCTGGTTTATACTCTGAACTGGTTGACCGCGGCCGATACCAATTTCCGCTTCAAAGAAAACTTTGATTGGTTCGCCGGTATTGAAAAGCTCGGCGATTATAAAGTGCGCATGTCGCTCAAGCGCCCTGTTGGCATTGCCATGATCAGACTTGCCATTTCCTTTGCTGTGCTGCCTGCAAAACTCCATCAGCCGTTGAAAGAGAAGGCCGAATTCGGGCGTAAGACGCCTATTGGCACTGGGCCCTATAAGGCAGAATATGTCGATGCCAATCGCGGGGTCTCACTCATCCGCAATGCCGATTACAAACAGGGCAATGACTGTAAGTCTGCTGCCCGCGTCAGTCGTATCAAGGCGCTGCCCATTCCTGACATTCAAACACAAGTCGCACAGATGAATACCGGCGGGCTCGATCTGTTGCATGTCCCTAGCAAAGACATTGTCGATTTTCTGGGTAGCAATCCCGCATATGCCGTCACGTCAAGTCAGGCCATTACGTTCCATTATATGGCGATGGATTCGATCAATCGGTCAGGCAATCAGGCTTTGTCTAATCCCAAAGTACGCCAGGCGCTGATTCAGGCCATTGATCGCGGTCTGGTCGCCAAAACAGTTGTGCCGGGTGGTGAAGAGGTCAAGCCGATTGATGCACTCTGCTTCAAAGTGCAATTGGGCTGCGCCTATTCCACCAAGCCGCCGGAATTTGACCGCGAAGCCGCCCGCAAGCTTTTGAGTGAGGCAGGCTTCCCCAATGGCTTTGATACAGAGATCACAGCCACGCCAGGTTCTTATGATTTAGGCGATGCTCTGGCTGGTGAATTGCGCAAGATCAACGTGCGCGCCAAAGTCGATAAGGTGACCTTTGTCGCCTATCGTCAAAAGCAACGCGACGGTAAATTGCAATTGCTTGTGGGACAATGGACCTCTGGCGGCGTGCCGGACGCGTCCAGCACTGTGGAGTTTTATTTTGATCGCGGCGCGCGCGATTATTGGCGCGATCCCCAAATCGAAAAATGGGCAGATGAAGCCTCCAACATCTCTGACGAAGCCAAGCGCAAAGAAATCTATGGCAAGATTTTCGATCGCGCCAATGAGGCCCGCTACATTCTGCCTATTTCAACCAAGCCCGATGTCTTCGTGCACATCAAGGATCTGAATGTCGCGCGCGGATCGCTCAGCGTCTATGGGGCTGATGCCAGCGAACTGAGCTGGAAATAGGCAAAGCATCTGAGCCCTACGCAAGGACTCTGATACCTTTTAGGGTTCAGAGTCCTTATGGTTCAGCTGCACATCGCGAATGAGATAAAGGCGCTGGCGCATCAACTTGCTGGCGCCTTCGCTATCACCCGCAGCAATAAAATTTACCAAAGCCTCATGCGACACAATGGCGCGCTCGGCCACTTGGCGGGTCGCGTGACGCGTATAATGCGGCAAAAGCAAATGCCGCAGTCCGCGAAACTGCGCAATGAGCACACGGTTCTTTGACGCTGCAATCAAGCTTTCATGAAACTGCATGGATAATTGTGTGAAAAGGTCGGGCTGATGTGTCTGATCCCGCATCTGCGCCACCAGCTCTCTCAAACCCGCCACATCTTCAGCACTGGCTCTTTGCGCCGCCAGTTCTGTGGCCGTCACTTCAATGGCAATCTGCGCATCGAGCACTTCGGCATGTTCAACGCCAATTAGCTTCATCTGAATGGCTAGGGCTTCGGCAAAGCGATCAGGATTGGCATCAGCAACAAAAATGCCACCGCGTGCGCCAATCTTAATCTCGATAATGCCAGCGGCTTTCAGCGCATGAATGGCATCGCGCGAGGCCATGCGACTGACGCCAAATTCCTGCGCCCAGCTCGCCTCCGTGCCTAGAAAAGCCCCCGATTTCAATTTGCCCGCAAACAGCGAATTGCGAATATGCTCAATGATCTGCCCAGACAGAGTCTGACTAGTCCCCTCCGGCCATAAATCGCTGGCCGAAGAGAATGATCTCGATTGAAGCTGGACTGTGCTCACTCTAACAGCCTTCTGTTTTCTTTTTGCTTGAGTGGCCCATCGCAGCGCACTGCAGATGCCAAATGATTACATGTCCAAAATGATCTAAGGCCCAAGTTTATCTAAGTCCCAAGATTACCTAAGTCCCATGGCCTCTTCATAGGCATGGCGCACATCAGCGGGCTGGCCATAATTGAACACAAAATCCTGCAAGCCGCGTGACAAGATCGGATCTGTTTTCATCTGCTCCAAAGTCATACCGCCTTTGAGTTTTTCAGAGGCATTGGGCAGTTTGACGTTTTTATTAAATTCCGGATCACGGATCAGCCCTTTGGGGTCCTCGCCGCGCTGCACAGCTTCAATATCCTCAAACCAGCGCTTGCGGATCATCGAAATGCCACGGTCACTGGCGCCCAAATGTTCTTGGGTCCGATCGGCTATCGCGCCCTGCCCGACCCAGGCAATAATATCCTGATTGATGATATGGCTGGAAATCCAGCGCCCGGTCTTGCCATCCTTGATCGGGCTCTCCCAAGAGGGAATGACCTTTTGCTCATAGGGCTCGCTCTCCATCGGCACGCGATTATAGGCCCAGACGACGCTGAGCATATTTTCATCATCAATCGGCACGCGCCATTCGAAATGATCGCCCAGATAAAAACCATTGGGCCACAGGCAGACGCGGCCAATGGTCCACAGCGGGCTCTTTTCGCTCTGCCCCGCCGTCACGCGCTTATAGATGAAACCATAGTCGAATTCTTCGAAATCGACTTTCAAATGTGTGGGCGCATAAGGGCCGGTGCGGCCATCCAGACGTGTGCTCCAATTGGCATGCATCCATTCAAAATGCACCGGATCAATCGAGTTTTCCTGCGCCTGCACCCAATTGCAGGGCACATGGGAGAACACAATTTGCCGGAACCCATTGGTCCAGTTGAACGCCTCCCAATCAGGACATTGCGGCGCCGGCAAAGGACCAAGATAGGCCCAGATCAACCCGCCCTTTTCCTCAACAGGATAGGCCTTGATCTTGAGCTTATCGCGAAAATGCGCGCCCGGATTGGCGGTATCCTCATAAGGCTGGCTGACGCAGGCGCCTGTCTCATTAAATTGCCAGCCATGATAATTGCAGCGCAACCCGCACTCTTCAACAAAACCGTATGACAAATCAGCCCGGCGATGCGGACAATGCTTATCCACAAGGCCATAAGTGCCGCTGAGATCGCGATAGAGCACCAGATCCTCGCCCATCAGCCGAACGGGGCGCACCGGATCACGGGCCAGCTGATCGGCTGCAGCGATCGGATGCCAATAGCGCCGCAGGGTTTCCCCCATGGGCGTGCCTTTGCCCGTCTGTGTCAGCAATTGATTTTTTTGCTCAGAGAGCATGCAAACCTCCCGATTTTGTTCGACTGATATTTGTTAATATAATATCTATGGTGCGAAAGAGTTCAAGCCCGCACTTACCGGCTGGCATAATTCTTGAGATTACGCAAACGACCGGCTGACAAAGTCGGAAAATTCAAAGATAAAGATAATGGAACTATCCGGCCACTCAGTCGGACAGGGAGGATTTAAAATGGCGCGCTTCCTATTCGGGCGCCTGATCATGCTGGCCTTGGTCGCCTTGACGGTGTCTTTCATCGGCTTTGGCCTGCTGCGTCTTTCAGGCGATCTGGCAGCTGTGCTGGCCGGAGAGACAGCCAGTGCGGCGGAAGTTGCACGCGTGGCTCAGCAATATGGGCTGGATCGGCCTATTTATATCCAATATCTCGATTGGGCCGGCAAAGCGCTGCGTGGTGATCTGGGCGCGTCCTTGTTTACGCATGAGCCAGTGATTGAACTGATCCTCACCCGCATTGGCGTGACCATTAAACTGGCTTTTTCGGCGCTCACCTTTTCTTTCATTTTGGCCGTGCCTTTGGGCGTGCTGGCGGCGATGCTCAAAAATACATGGATTGACCGCGCTGTGCTGACCCTCAGCGTGGTCGGACAAGCCATTCCCGGCTTCTGGCTTGGCCTATTGCTGATCTATCTGTTTGGCGTGATCCTGCGTTGGCTGCCCATCTCAGGCTCAGACACGCCGCTGCATTTCATCATGCCAACCATTACGCTGGGGCTGGCGACTATGCCCGCGATCATGCGCCTCACGCGCACCGGCATGATTGATGTGCTCGCCTCAGATTATATCCGCACAGCCTGGGCCAAGGGTCTGCGGCCCACATCGGTCTTGTTTAAACATGCCCTGCGCAATGCCATTTTGCCTGTTGTGTCGCTCAGCGCGGTTTTGCTGGGCTTTTTGCTGGGCGGTTCGGTGATTGTAGAATCCGTCTTTGCGCTCAATGGCATTGGCCTGTTGGCCTTTGACTCGATCAAGCGCATTGATTTCCCGGTGGTGCAATCCATCCTCGTCTTCCTCTCTTTCTGCTATATTCTGCTGACGCTCTTGTCTGACATCATCAACGCTTATCTCGATCCGAGAATTGCCCTATGAGCGATCCCTCCAAAACAGCACTCATCGAAGAGGTGATCGCCCCCTCCCCCAGAGAGGAAATGCGGCGGCGCGCCAAATCACATGTGGGATTGATCTTTGGCTGCACGATTGTTTTAGCCGTGATCTTGGCTGCCATTTTCGCGCCTTTGCTCGCGCCCTATGATCCCTATGATCAAGATCTCACCAAGCGCTTGATTGATCCGGTTTGGAAAACGGGAGACTGGGCCCATATTTTGGGTACGGATGGCTTGGGCCGCGATTATCTCAGCCGCCTCATCTATGGCTCACGCATTTCCTTGATTGTGGGCTTTGGCGCAGCCATCATTGCTGGCACGCTAGGCTCGCTAATCGGTTTGATGGGCGGCTATTTTGGCGGCCGCGTCGATGCGGTTGTCGTTTATCTCATCAATGTGAAACTGGCTTTGCCCGGCCTGTTGATTGCTCTGTCTCTGGTCAGCATTGTCGGGGGATCAGTCACAGCCCTTGTGCTGATACTTGGCTTTTTGACTTGGGATCGTTATGCCGTGGTCACGCGCAGCGTTGCCCAGCAAGTGCGTGGCAATGATTTTATCACCGCGGCAAGAGCTGTGGGCGCATCGCAAACCCGCATCATCTTGAGTGAGCTGCTGCCCAATGTGATGAACCAGATTATCGTGATCGCCAGTTTAGAAATTGCGATTGTCATTCTGATTGAAGCGGCGCTCTCCTTTCTGGGACTGGGCATTAAGCCGCCCGAACCCTCTTGGGGGCTGATGATTTCTGAAGCCCGCAATTTCATGTTCTTCAAACCGCATCTGATCGCTATTCCCGGTTTTGCGATCTTTCTGCTTGTCATTGCCATTAATATGGCAGGCGATGGCATTCGCGATGTCACTGCGCCTGAAGGGCGCAATTAGGAGGGGCCATGGACAGATCTGTTCCAAACACTGACCAGCCCCTCTTGCAAGTGCAAGGCCTGAGCGTTGATCTGGCTTTGCCAGCAGGCGCTTTGCATGCGGTGCAAGCGATCGATTTTTCCGTCAAAGCGGGCGAGACCTTTTGCATTGTGGGTGAATCGGGTTGCGGCAAAACCATGACCTCACTGGCCTTGATGCGTCTTTTGCCGCGCAATGCCACCCTGACAGCGCAAAGCCTCACCTTTGAAGGGCGCGATTTGCTCTCGTTGTCGGATAATCAAATGGCGCAATTGCGCGGGGATCGTCTGGGCATGATCTTTCAAGATCCCATGACCTCGCTCAATCCTGTCTACACCATCGGCAATCAGATGGAGGAAGTCTATCTGCGCCATCGCAAAGCCTCCCGCAAAGAAGCCCGCGAGCGGGCTGAATATATGCTGCAACGTGTGGGGATTATGTCGCCATCTATCCGCTTGCAGCAATTTCCGCATCAATTATCGGGCGGATTGCGCCAGCGCGTCATGATCGCCATGACGTTAATGTGCGAGCCCAAGCTGATCATTGCCGATGAGCCCACAACTGCGCTTGATGTCACCGTGCAAGTACAGATCCTGCAATTGCTGCAGCGTTTGCAGCAAGAATTTGGCATGGCCATTATTCTGATCACCCATAATCTTGGCATTGTCGCGCGCATGGCTGACCGTCTGGCTGTGATGTATGCTGGCAAGATTGTCGAGACAGGAACGGGGACGGATGTGTTTCGCCATCCCCATCATCCCTATACCCAAGGCCT
>CAIVAX010000096.1 GCA_903903935.1 uncultured Hyphomicrobiales bacterium
ACCGCAAGGTGAGGTGAACACCTCACACAAGTCGCGATGATTGGACTGACCCTTTGCATTCTGGGGCCTGTCGCGGCATAAAGCCAAATATCAGGGGGAGAGCTTATGTCACAAATGCCGGACACTATTCGCCAGGCTTTGGCTGCCATTGGACCACATTTTAATCCCGATGTTTTGGAGCGCACCCGGGCGCTTTATGCCCCGCTCGTTTCCACAGCTGGCGGCGTTGAGGAGGTGCATGACCTGCCCTATGGCTCGAATGCACGGCAAAAGCTCGATGTCTATACGCCCTCACGCGATGGCAAGCGGCCGGTGCTGGTCTATATCCCAGGCGGTGGCTTTACGGGTGGCGACAAACGCTCGGATGAGCGTTTTTACGGCAATTTGGGACGCTGGTTTGCCCGTCAGGGCCTGACTGTGGTGATCGTCAATTATCGGCTGGCACCTGCCTATGGCTATCCTGCCGGGGCAGAAGATATCCGCTCGGCGCTGGCTTGGACTTGGACCAATATTGGCGAATATGGCGGCAATCAGGATCAGATGTTTCTCTTTGGCCAATCGGCGGGTGCCTCGCATGCCGCCAGCTGCCTGTTTGATCCCATGGTGCGCGAGGCGCCCAATCAACCCTTGGGCGCTATTCTGGCCAGCGGCGTCTATCGCATGACGGCTGAGACAAATTCGCCCAATCATCTGGCCTATTTTGGCAAGGATGCCAGCAAATATGAGGCGCGCTCGCCCATGACGCATGTCGCGACAAGCAAAGTGCCCTTATTGTTGAGTCTGGCGGAGTTTGATCCCATCGGCCTGAGTGTGCCGACCTTGGAACTGGCAGCGGCTGTAGCGGCGCGCGATGGCAAAACCCCGCAGCTCTTCTATCAACCGCATCACAATCATGTCTCGACTGTGCTGAGCTTTGATACGGGTGATGAGACCTTTGGCCGGATGATTTTAGATTTTATCCGCACATGCCTGAGCACCCCCCATGCCTGAGAGCCCCCAAGGGATGATCGTCTCAGGCGATGGGCTGGGCTTGTCAGGCTGAAGGATGTGCCTGCAAGCTGGCTTGATCAGGTTTGGCCGGTTCAATCGCCACGCTCTCGCCGCAGCCACAGGCTGAGGTTTGGTTGGGATTATTGAAGACAAAGCCAGACGACATTTTGTCGTTGCGAAAATCCATTTGCGTGCCGATCAGAAACATCACGGCTTTGGGATCGATCACCAGACGCACGCCCTGATCCTCGATCACCTCATCATAGGGCCCGATCACATCGACCCAGTCCATTGTATAGGACATGCCAGCGCAGCCGCCATTCTTCACGCCAATCTTGAGGGCCGCGAGGGGGCGCTCCGCATTGGCCATAATGTCGCGCAAGCGATGTGCTGCGGATTCTGACAAGTTCAGGACTTTGAATTGCAGCTTTGCATTTGCCATCATCATCTCCACCGGCCGGGTTCAAGGCCCGACGAGGATTCTCTCGATCCAATATAAGACGTCTGCAGGCCCTTGCCCAGAGGCAAGCTGGCCAAGCAAACGCGCTCACCACATATTCAAAGAGACGCGCGCCTCATCGGACATGCGGCTTTGATCCCACGGGGGATCAAACACCATATTCACCTTGACCCCAGCAATGCCGGTGACACCAGCCACCGCATCCTCAACCCATTTGGGCATTTCACCTGCCACCGGGCAGCCGGGGGCTGTGAGCGTCATATCAATATTGACGAAGCGGCTGGCATCGACCTCAACGAGATAGATCAGCCCCAATTCATAAATATCGGCGGGTATTTCGGGATCGTAGACGGATTTGAGCGCCGCGATGATAGCATCGGTGAGCAGCTCCATTTGCTCGGGAGGAATGGACTCATCGGGGTTGAAGCCCGGGCGATTGGGCTGAATTGACCCGGCCTCTGATGCAGAATTATCGTCCATAGCGGTCCTCAGGAGAACATGGCTTCGGCCTTAGCCAAGGCCTCAACGAGAATATCGACTTCTTCGAAAGTATTATACAGCGCAAATGAGGCCCGACAGGTCGAGGTCACACCCAAATGGCTCATCAAGGGCATAGCGCAATGGGTGCCAGCGCGCACCGCCACACCATAGCGATCAATCACAGTGGCAATGTCATGCGCATGAGCGCCCTGCATCGCAAAAGAAATGATCGCGCCCTTATCCTTGGCTGTCCCAAACACCTTTAGGGATTTGATCGCTTTGATCTGCTCGTTGGCATAAGCCAGCAAAGCCGCTTCATGCGCTCTGATACGATCACGCCCGATCATCTGCATGTAATTGACCGCAGCGCCAAGACCAATGGCCTGCACAATGGGCGGCGTACCGGCCTCAAAGCGATGTGGCGGCGTGTTATAGGTCACGCGATCCATGCTCACCGTCTCGATCATTTCACCCCCACCACTATAGGGCGGCAGACTTTCGAGCCATTTGCGCTTGCCATAAAGCGCGCCAATGCCGGTGGGGCCATAGAGCTTGTGTCCAGTGACGACATAAAAATCGACATCCAGCGCTTGCACATCAACATCCAGATGCACGGCGCCTTGCGAGCCATCCACCAAAACGGGAATGCCGCGCGCATGGGCGATCTCAACGATTTTGGCAATTGGCAGCACTGTGCCCAGCACATTGGACATATGGGTCATGGCGACAATTTTGGTCTTTGCAGACAGGCTGCGCTCAAATTCCTCCAAAGAGAAATTGCCCGCCTCATCCACGCCCACCCATTTGAGCACAGCGCCCTTGCGCTCGCGCAGAAAATGCCAAGGCACAATATTGGAATGGTGCTCCATCACCGAGAGCACGATTTCATCCCCCGCTTGAATATGCGCAAGACCAAAGGAAGCGGCGACAAGATTCATCGCCTCAGTCGCTGACCGGGTGAAGATGATTTCCTCACTTGAGCCGGCATTGAGAAAAGCGCGCACAGATTCACGCGCCGCCTCAAAAGCATCCGTCGCAGCATTGGCGAGATAATGCAGGCCGCGATGCACATTGGCATATTCATGCTCATAGGCATAACGCATGCGATCAAGCACCTGCCGCGGTTTTTGCGCGGAAGCCGCATTGTCGAGATACACAAGCGGTTTGCCATAGGGGCGCTCGGCCAGAATGGCAAAATCAGATCTTATGGCATGGACATCATAATCAGACATCACACAATCACCCTTGCCCGCGTTGCGCAAGCCAGGCCCGGACATCATCCATCAAGACCTCGCGCAACGTCTCATCTGACAATTCGTCAAAAATCTCGCCGGCAAACCCTGCCAGCAACATGGCTTCGGCCTCAGGCAAAGGAATGCCACGGGCTTGCGCATAGAATAATTGATCGGCATCCAGCTCGCCGCACGTCGCGCCATGGCCGCAGGCCACATCATCGGCAAAGATTTCCAATTCGGGCTTGTTGAACATGGCGGCAGTCTCACCCAAGAGAATGCCGCGCGATTTCATGCGCCCATCGGTTTTTTGCGCCGCTCTGGCAACACTCACTTTGCCTTGGAACACACCTGTGGCTTCTTCATCGACGATCCAATTGAAAAATTCGCGGCTTTCACAATCAGGCGCCACATGCTCAACCACAAACGTGGCATCGCAATGATCCTTGCGATTGAGCAGGACGACACCTCTTGCATGAAAGCGCGCATGAGCGCCATTCAGGCGCACAAAGGTTTGACGACGGCGCAGCCCCGCACCCTGCATCAAGCCGAGCATGGAGAGTTCCGAGCCCTCATGAAGATTGGCCAGCACGGACATCACATCATTGCTTTGCGCATGGCCTTGCGCACACATCAGCACGTGCTCCACATGCGCTGCGCTGGCAAGATCAAGCAACACAGCCTGATTGCGCTGGCTCTGCACTTGTCCCTCGCTCAGATGATGCTCGAACAGACGGATCTTGGCCCCCTGTCCGACAAAAACCGCAGAGCGAGTCTGCACGCTTTTGGGCGCTGCATCGCTGGTGACAAAGATGAGCTCAAGGGCTGGCTCAATCTGTGCGCCTGCTGCAACCTCGAGGATCACACCATCGGCGCAGAGCGCTGCATTGAGATTGAGCATGGTGTCAGACTCGCCCAGAGCTGACCCAGACAGAATATGAGCCAAGCGCGGATGCCCCTGCGTCAAAGCCTGCGACAAAGTGGTGAGCGTCACACCAGAAGGCAAGGTTTGCGCCGATAATTCGGGGCTAAAAAAGCCATCCACCACAACAAGTCTGAGCGAGCCAAATGGGTTTGAGGCAAGCGGGTTTGAGGCAAGCGGGTTTGAGGCAAGCGCTGCCAAACGTGATTTGATCTGATCCAGACTTTGCGCATTGGGCCGCTGGGCGGGGGCAAAGGTGTGGGACTGCGCGCTGCGCAGATCGGTATAATGCCAAGCCTCAATGCGCCGATGTGCAAGACCATTGGAGGCAAAGCGCGCCAGCGATGTCTCGCGCAGCTCCTGCACTTGGCGCATAGGCGCAGGTGCGAGGGCGGCAAATTGATCGACCAAAGCCTGTTCAGCCTCGTTCAATTGACGAGTGACAGAAGGACGTGCAGCAACAGCAGTCATGATCTCAGCTCCGAGGGGGACAGACTGATCATTCTGCCGCCGCGACATAATCGCGATAGCCATTGCGCTCGAGCTCATGAGCAAGTTCGGGGCCGCCGGTTTTGACGATCCGCCCCTTAGCCATCACATGCACCGTATCAGGCACAATGTGATCGAGCAGGCGCTGATAATGGGTGATCACGAGAAAGCCGCGCTCTTTGGAGCGCAAGGAATTGACGCCCTGCGAGACGATGCGCAAGGCATCAATATCAAGGCCGGAATCGGTTTCGTCCAATATGCCAAAGGCTGGCTCGAGCAAAACCATTTGCAGAATTTCAAGACGCTTCTTCTCGCCACCGGAAAAGCCAACATTCAGCGCACGGCGCAGCATGTCATCTTTCACGCCCAAAGTGGCAGCAGCTGCGCGCACCTTTTTCATAAAGTCAGGCGTTGATAATTCTGCCTCGCCACGCAATTTGCGCTGGCTGTTGAGAGCAGCTTTCAAAAAGGTCATCGTCGTCACGCCGGGAATTTCCAGCGGATATTGGAAGGCGAGAAACAGGCCCTTAGCGGCGCGCTCATGAGCGGGCAAGTCGAGCAGGTTTTGACCATTCAGCCAGACCTCACCGCCGGTGACCTCATAGCCGGGCCGACCCGAGATGACATAAGACAAAGTCGATTTGCCTGATCCATTGGGGCCCATAATGGCCGCCACTTCGCCCGAGCGCACAGTCAACGTCAGACCATCGATAATGGTCTTGCCCGCGATTTCGGCGTGAAGATTTTTAATTTCCAGCATGTTCATTCCTGATCGTGCGGCGTGTTGCCGCGCTAGCCTACACTGCCCTCTAAACTGACGGAGATCAGTTTCTGGGCTTCAACGGCAAATTCCATCGGCAATTGCTGCAACACATCGCGCACAAAGCCATTCACAATGAGCGCTGTGGCCTCTTCAGCCGAGAGCCCACGCTGCATGCAATAGAAGAGCTGATCATCGGAGATTTTCGAGGTTGTCGCCTCATGCTCGAAGATCGCACTGCCATTGCGCGATTCAATATAGGGAATGGTATGGGCCCCGCATTGATCGCCAATCAAAAGGG
>CAIVAX010000097.1 GCA_903903935.1 uncultured Hyphomicrobiales bacterium
ATGAGTTGGGACCAGATCAATGCTTGCTGGATGCAGGAAGCCATACTGGCTCAAACTAAGATTCGCGCTTTTTAAAACGCGCGCTCACCCCTCGACGAGCTGCAAGTGCTGCGCATAATCACGCCAGCGCGCAATGTAAGTGCTGACATTGCGCTCAATGCGCAGGCATTCCTCTTCGCTCACCATTCGCATCACCTTGCCCGGCGCGCCCATCACCAGCGAGTGGTCGGGGATTACCTTCCCTTCGGTGATCAGCGCATTGGCGCCGATAATGCAATGGCGGCCGATTTTAGCGCCATTGAGAATAGTGGCGCCCATGCCAATCAAACTGCCCTCGCCAATCTCGCAGCCATGCAGGGTCACCGAATGACCTATGGTGCAGCGATTGCCAATCACCAGCGGCAGGCCGGGATCGACATGCAAGACGCTATTTTCCTGCACATTGCTGCCCTCGCCAATGATGATGGGCTCATTATCGGCGCGCACCATGGCGCCAAACCAAACGCTAGCATCTTTTTTAAGATGGACCTGCCCCACCAAAACGGCATTGGGCGCCACCCAGCATTGGCCGGGCTCCAAACTGGGGCGGCTGTCGCCAAGCGCATAAAGGGGCATGGGATCTCCTGATCAGCAATGAGGCACGAGGGCTCTTCCAGCCCATCCGATAGCATGGCCGCCGGCCTTGGTCAGCCCGTTTGATCCGCAAACCCCGATTGACCCTCTGCAAACAGGCCTCAGGGCATGGTCTTTAAGCTTTTTCATTGTCAGGATCGGGCTTGTCGGTTAATCGAAGGCATAGGCCAATTGCCTTGGAATCGGATGGAAGTGATGACGGCACGCATCTATCGCCCAGCCAAAACCGCCACCCAATCGGGTGCCGCCAAAACGCATCGCTGGTTGCTGGAATTTGAGCGCGAGCAAGCCCCGCAGACCGAGCCTCTGATGGGCTGGATTGGCTCGGGCGACACCAAGACCCAGGTCAAATTATGGTTCGACACCGCCGAACAGGCAATTGCCTATGCCCAAAAGCATGGGCTCGCCTATCGCGTCGAACAACCCCATGCCCCGCAACGCAAGACCATTTCCTATTCGGATAATTTCAAATCCACCCGCATTGGCCAATGGACCCATTGAACCCCTTGGCTTTATACTCAAACCCACATCCCACTGACGACTGAGCTTGCCTGCCAATCTCAAAGCAAGTTTCAGAGCTGGCGGGAGAGTAAAGCTTTAAGTTTATAGTGTTGTAGATTGCAACCAAGAGATTAGGCCCCGTAGCTCAGCTGGATAGAGCAGCCGCCTTCTAAGCGGCAGGTCGCAGGTTCGAGCCCTGCCGGGGTCGCCATTAAAACACTCGCGCATCACCTGCCTCAGCCCAGCTAAGCTTGAAAAGCTAAGTGTCTTGGGATCAATCTTTTGTGCTGATAACAAACCAGTCAGTTTTGGAGCAAAGCTTAGCTTTAAACTGCGTCGATACAGACGCGATGATCAAGGCTTCTCATCGCGCTCATTCAAAACAAGAGAAAACATACTCTCATGGTTGCCGATGTCGCCTGACTCACTTGAAGACTGCGCTCTCAGAAGGCAGAGAAGACCTCCAAACGGCCAATCGTAATAAGCTGTGTTCTCACAAAAATAATCATCAAGGTTCAGCCCATATTTCAGCTGGCTAATAAAAATGCATGTGATGAAGAAAATACCCTCTCTGCTTTCCGTTTAGCCATCTGTGCAAATGTTTATAATCTTAAAGCTGAACGATCTTCTTTTATTGCTCGCAAAACAGCATAAGAAAAGGTGAAGACTCTTAGTTTGAACATAGTGCTGCAGTCACTTTCACACATGCTCAAATTGTTTAGTCACATAGCTTGTATATTAAGGCATAGAACTTGCTTTTGCGTTTGAGCGTTCGTCCGCCTAAGCGACCTGATCAAACGGAGAGCAACATGATTCACATAGGATTTACAAATTCATTTGTTTGCCTTCTACTTGCAGGCACGATGTTGTCCACCTCTACCCAAGCGCAAGATAAGACCTTCAACCTTGAAGAAGCGACGATTACAGAGATACAAAATGCGATCTCTTCAGGCTCTGTCACAGGTAAGGCAATCGTTCAGCTCTATTTAGAGCGTATCGCCGCTTATGATAAGGCAGGACCCAAGCTCAATTCTATCATAACCGTAAACCCAAAAGCCGCTGAAGAAGCTGCTGCGCTAGATCTAGAACGGGCACAAAAAGGGCCCCGTGGACCTCTGCATGGAATACCCGTTCTTCTTAAGGACAATGTCGATACATTCGACATGGCCACAACCAATGGTTCGGCAATTCTAAAAAATGCCATCCCACCCAAGGATGCAATCATCACCAAGGCGCTGCGCGATGCAGGTGCTGTCATTCTAGGCAAGGCAGCAATGGGCGAGTTTGCCGGAGGTAGTTACAATTCCGTAACCGGCCAAACGATCAATCCCTTCCACTTGAAAAGAAATACAGGAGGATCAAGCGCAGGCTCAGGAGCAGCCATTTCTGCAAATTTTGCTGTTCTCGCCATTGGAACGGATACGAGCACATCGGTTCGAGGCCCCTCCAGCTATACCGGGATTGTTGGACTCCGTCCCACGACAGGACTCATATCCCGATCTGGCATAGCACCAAAGAACCTCAACTTTGACAGTGCAGGCCCCATGGCCAGAACAGTCACAGATGTCACTTTGATGCTCAATGTTGTGGCGACACGTGACCCCACCGATCCACTGAATGCCAAAACGTGGGAGGAAATGGACAACCGTGATCCTAGCTTGAAAAGTGGTGTTGATTTCACCAAGGCCTTAGACAGAGGTGCTATTAAGGGTAAAAAATTTGGTGTCCCTCTTG
>CAIVAX010000098.1 GCA_903903935.1 uncultured Hyphomicrobiales bacterium
CTGTGGCGCATCAATTATCAGCCGGCTTCATTCCTATTCGCAAGAAAGGCAAATTGCCCTGGACCAAAGTCTCCATCGCTTATTCTTTAGAATATGGTCTGGACGAAATGGAAATGCATCAAGATGCTGTGCGCCCCAATGAGCGCGTGATCTTGGTCGATGATCTGATCGCAACTGGCGGCACGGCCGAGGGAGCGATCAAATTGCTCAAGCAAATGGGCGCTGATGTAATTGCCGCTTGTTTTGTAATTGATCTTCCAGAATTGGGTGGCGCGGATAAAATCCGCAATCTTGGCGTCCCCGTTCGCACACTCATGGCTTTTGACGGCCATTAATCGATCTGTGCATCAAGCACAGATCTTCAACTTAAGAAAAGGTCAGCATGCCCGATCAGTCCATTCTCCACACATCCTTTCGATTGGGTTCGCTCGAATTGGCCAACCGAATTGTGATGGCTCCGCTCACGCGCAATCGCGCAACGCCAGACACACTCGCGCCCAATGATCTGATTGCCAAATATTATCGCCAGCGCGCCAGCGCCGGTCTGATCATTACTGAGGCGACGCAAATCAGCCAGCAGGGGCAGGGCTATTTGAATACGCCAGGTATTTACTCGTCTGAACAAGTTGAGGGCTGGAAGAAAGTCACACAAGCTGTTCATGCCGAGGGCGGCAAAATCTATCTGCAATTATGGCATGTGGGCCGCGTCTCGCATGTCTCGCTGCAGCCCAATGGCGGCGCGCCTGTTGCACCCAGTGCTATTCTCGCCAAAACTAAAACCTATTTGACGCAAGGCTTCGCCGAAGTCTCAGCGCCTCGGGCTTTGGAGGCGGCAGAAATTCCCGGCATTGTGCAAGATTATTTCAACGCAGCGCAAAATGCCAAACTAGCAGGCTTTGATGGCGTCGAAGTGCATGGCGCCAATGGCTATCTGATCGATCAATTCTTGCGCGATGGCTCCAATCATCGCACCGATTCTTATGGCGGATCGATCGAAAACCGCATTCGCTTTGCGCTCGAAGTCACCAAGGCTGTGCTGCGCGTCTGGGAGCCCTCGCGCGTGGGCTTTCGTATTTCTCCTGCAAGTGCAGCCAATGATATGAAGGACAGTGATCCGCAAGCTTTGTTTGCGCAGCTTGTCAAAGCGCTCGATGGCCTAGGCATTGGCTATGTTCATGTGAACGAAGCGCCGGCGTCAGATGGGTCTGTCTTTGACTTTGCTGCTTTGCGCCGTCACTTCCGTCAGGCGTGGATTGCTAATTTCAATTACAATGCCGAGCGCGCGTCCGAAGCGATCAATGCGGGACGCGCCGATCTCATTGCCTTTGGCAAACCCTTTATCTCTAATCCCGATCTGCCGCGCCGCTTTGAATTAGGCGCTGCGCTCACCACGCCAGATCAGGCCACTTTCTATGGCGGCACAGAAAAGGGCTATACGGATTATCCCACTGTGTGAAGCAAAGGCAGCGCGCTTCTGGCGCGCTGCTTATAATTTGCTGGTGAAATCGGAATAATTCAGGCTGGCGCGCGGATAGGTCAGCGCGCTTTGCGTCATCTTGAAATTGACGCACATTTCAGCAAAGCGAATGCCAATGGCTTTGGTGTTCAAAACCTGCACGCCTGTTTCTCTGGCCAGATCATCTGGATTGACCACATAAGGAATGAGCGCGCCGCCCAATGGTAAAATGATCTCAGCCCCATTGGCGACCATTTCGCGGATCAATTTGACGGTGATCTCAAAAATCTCATCCTTGCGCTTTTGCACATCGACATAGACCCCAATGGGTTTGATGTCTGAAACAAAATGCTCAAGGCCAATCGTGCGCAGCAAGCGGCGTGTATAAGGCACATGCGGGGCAAGCGGCACTGTCACACCCACGCGATCAGACAAAGTGAGTGCGGCATGCATAGATGTGCGCAGCAGGCCGATGACGGGAATATTAACAGCAAGGCGACCGCCATCAACACCAGGATCAAATGTATTGCTGGAGATCACCGCATCATAGCCATTCTCGGCCGCCCAAAAGATCTTGCGCACAATGGCCGGTGTTTCCATCATATGATGCAGGCCATTAAGACCGCTTTGCGCGCCCAGTGAATTGAATAATTGCGAGCCCTCATAATCATCGGGAAACCCAATTTCGATTTTTGTGCCGGGCGACGCATAGGAATTAAGCTGGGCCTCAATGCGCGCCACATCATAGGGCGGGCCTTTATCAGCATTGCGCGGGGCCTGATTCAAGAACAAGATTTTCATTTTCTCTCCCCGATATTTTTATCGCCGTTCAGCCCTGACCATAAATGCCAGCGCCCGAGCGTTTGGCAAACAGATAGAAGGCGAGCGCTATGAGCGTCATGAACAAGCTCCACAACAGACCCAGTGCAGCCAGCTCCGGTCCCTGTCCATTGCCCCACAGATCAAACATCGCCACGGCCATAGTCTGCGAGCTCGGTCCTGAGAGCAGCACAGGTAGCGAGAGAACGCGCGTGGATAAGAGGAAGATGAACAACCAGCCGGCAATCAAGGAGGGCGCTAAGAGGGGCAGAACAATCCGCCGAAAGCCCGTCACAGGTTCTGCGCCCGATACGGCAGCCGCTTCTTCAAGCTCGCGATGTACCTGCAACATGCC
>CAIVAX010000099.1 GCA_903903935.1 uncultured Hyphomicrobiales bacterium
AAATTAAAAAATAAAATATCGCCCATATCGCCCAACTCCGGAAGTCCGGTCCAGCATCGTGCCGCCGCGAGACAGTTGGAGGGCATTAGCGCCAAAGAAGGTTAATGTTGCGTCAACCTGATCGCACTATGGTGTATGCAGTGTGTGGATTAGTGCCCAATCATGTCTGACCCTTCTTCCAGTGACCTCCGTTTATCCGATGACCGCTGGTCAGAGCGCCTGACACGCAGCCAGAAACATATTGCCTTGATCCGGGATCTGACCGATTTTTACGTTCAAAAGCCGTTTCATAGCCAAAGTGAACAGCATCAATATCAAGAATTGATCCTGCCCATGCTGGCCGATACGGATGCGCCGCTGCGCCTGTGGCTCACCCAGCAATTGGTGCCGCATCCTGCCGCCCCTTGGCTTGTGTTGGCTGCACTGGCCTTGGTCGATGACAGTTGCGCCGAAGTCATTTTGACTCAGCGCGAAACAATGCCAGTGAATATTCAAATGGAACTCGCCCGCATGGGCAGTTCGAAACTTGCCTCCCTAATGGCCCAACGCTCCGATCTAACGCCGGATACACGTGGCCACTTGCTGCAAAGGCCCGAGGGCGCGCAGATTGCGCACTTCCTCAAAGCCCCACGCAAGGCTGTAAAAGCTGCATCCAGTGCGCCTGCACAATCGACAGCGACTGCCACTGCGCAAACTGCACAGAGCGAGTCACCGCTGTCCCTCATGCCGCTTTTTCTCGAAGCGACGATCAGCCAGCGCAGCGACATTCTGCTGGCAGCCGAGCGCGAGGCCCTGCGCCTTGCCAATAGTCCCGATGCCCGCGGCCTCGACATCAAGGCTTGCATTGAGCTGATCTCGCTTGCCAAAGCACGCAATCTTGAGCTGTTCACCCAACGCCTCTCGCAGGCTCTGGCCTGCCAGATCGAGCAAAGTCAGGCGCTCATCCGCGATGGTCAGGCCTTGGCGATGGCTTTGCTGGCCTTGGGCATGCCGACCAATTCCTGCCTTGAAGTCTTCACTTATTTGCAAGACGTGTCAGGCGATGTGACTGTGCGCATGCGGGGTCTTGAGCATATTCTCGAGCATGTCTCGCGCCGCGCCGCGCGTATGATTGTGCGCTCTATTTTGGGTGTTGATTGGCATGCCTCGGGTGTCAAAGCCAATGCGCGCCTGCAAGAGAGTGCCAAACCAGCGCTGCAGGGGCGTGGGCACGAACGTGACGTGCTTCAGACTGACCCCAGCAAAGCGCTCAATGACCACAGATTGCGGCAAACGGGCTGATCAAGACTTCTGATGAGCTCAGATGTTAAGCTGTCATATTATTTAGCTGTCATGCTATTTAGTTTTCATGCGCCAGATCGAGGAAACAACGGCCCCTTCGGTCTTCCACTTCGATCAACCAGAGATCAGGGTCAAATTTGATCTCTTTGGCTATGCGCTCTTCCACCTGTAGGGGATCAATCCAGGGCTGATCATGCACGCGGCGCCAGACCCGATCTATCCCGCGCTCGGCCAATTCACTCTGTGGTGCTGGACCATAAAGCGCCGCCTGACCATCCAGCCGATCAATTTTGACAAAGATGGCGCCAGCTTCAGCCGCACCGCGCCGACGCAAAGCGGCATAGGCGCCCTCACTTGAACAGCGCCGAAGATAAGCCGCAACAAAAATGTCAGCGCGTAAATGCATGATCAAGGAATGGCAATGTGAGATTGCGTCGATAATTCCTTGATCGTTTTTGGTGTCAATTCTCCCGTGACGGCAATATTGCGGTCGCGTTCAAATTTCTCGATCGCCTGACGTGTTGATGTCCCCATCATCCCATCTGCTTTTAACACAAAGCCGAGTTTGATCAGCGCGCGTTGCGCAGATTGGACACGGGTCTTATCAGCCTCGCTGGGCGCGGCAGATGACGAAGAGCTTGGACCAATCAAAGCAGCAATGGGATCGCGCGCAGCTTTAATGTCATTAATCTCGCTGGAGCGTGGGCGGGCTTGCGGCTGAGCTGCGCTGGCGGATGGAGGCTTGCTGGACGTCACAGGCGCTAGACTTGCGCCCAAAGCCAAAGCACCAATGGGATCACCTGAACGTTGGATCTGATCACTCTGGCGCTGCGCCACACCAGGGGCTGCCACCTGCCCGCCAGGTGCATTGGCACTCACAGGGGTGGATGCAAATTGACTTGATGCAGCAGGGTTTGGCGCAACGGGCTTGCGCGCCTCAGGCACGGGCACACTGCCAAACAAGGGCGCGGGATGGCGTGCTGTTTGGAAGAACAACGCATTGACACCAATGCCGACAAGAACAGCGGAAAAAGCTGCGCCCAAAATCGTACGGGCCGGACGATAGCCCAAGATGTGCAGCAGTAAGAAGCGTTTTTGGGCTTGTGGCTTTTGCCCTGCAGTAGACTTTTTTCTGTCGGCCGGACCGGTCAGGACAAAGTCCATATCATTACGGGCGAGAGCTTCACGCAATTTTCTTCTCCATTGGCGGAAGGCTTGTAGGGGCGCGCGGCGCAGAGGTGTGATGCGCATAGGTTTCGATCTGCGCTATCTTATCGGTGACGGTCATGCGCCGACAATCGAGGGGAAGTCGGATCGTAAAACAACTCCCCTCACCAACCATGCTTTCGACCGCAATATTCCCCCCATGCAGGCCAACAAGACCGCAGACAACTGAAAGACCAAGGCCTGTGCCTTCATAAGCGCGATCATAATTCGTCTGCGCCTGAAAGAAGGGATTGCCCAAATTGCTCAAATCCTGCGCTGCAATGCCAATGCCTGTATCGGTAACCATGATCAGAATGGAATTGCCTTCTTGGCGCAGGCTCAATTTCACATTGCCGCGATCGGGCGTGAATTTGACGGCATTGGATAGAAGATTGAGGACACTCTGTTTGCAGGCCCGCTTATCGGCAACAATATCTTCGATCCGCACCGGAATATCTTTTTCCAAGCGGATCTGCTTAGATCCCGCTTTCAGGCTCACAATGTCAAAACATTGATCCACGAGCGGCGCCAGTGCAAAGGGCTCAGGGGTGAGCTCAAAGCGGCCGGATTGAATTTTCGACACATCCAAAATCGAATTGACGACGGACAGCAAATGCTCGCCCGACGATTGGATGATATTGGCATATTCAACAATCTTGGCTCTGTCCTTGGGCACGAGTGCATCATTGCCCAGAATTTCCGAAAAGCCGATGATGGCATTTAAAGGCGTGCGCAATTCATGGCTGACACAAGCCAGAAATTGATCTTTCCAGATCGTCGACCCCTCAGCTTGCCCCTGTGCCAAAGCCAATTGGGTTTCAACCTCTTTAGACTGCGTCATGTCGCGGATAATGCCGAGAACTTCGGCAGTCTCTTCCAACTGAGCGGGGTTGAGACAGCGCGCCCGCACCTCGACCCAGATAAAGACCGGCGCATCAAAGGACGTCACATCATTGCGCACGGTGCCAGATCGCAACCGCATCTGCGCGCTCAATGTCTCAGGACTGCGCACAGAATCTGATATGAGCCGCAGAAAGGCTGGTCTATCGGCCACATGCACACGCTCAAATAAACCGCGCCCCATCAGATCGCCGCTGCTCAAGCCTAGAATATCTGAAGGATCGCGGCTCACTGCAGCAACCGCGCCGGTGCGATCAAAGCGAAGGACAATATCCTGCATGGTTGCGCAGAGTGCAGAAAACTGACCCTCCTCTGCCGCAGAACGGCGGGTCCGAATATAAGCTATCTGCATTCCCAACACACACAGAGAGCAGGCCGCAGCCACAGCAGGAATCAACAAGAGGGCTTCCCATATGCCGGGGGCATGGGCGGGAGCATGGATCCATCCCTGACTTTGCAAACCGCCAATCAGCAGGGCAGAGCCACAGGTCAAGACTGCCGAGACCTTCAGCCATTGTGCAGAAGCAAGGAAATTTATTTCAACGATTGCCACGATCATCCAGGCATAAGTGGCAGGCATGGACAGGCCGCCTTGCAGACTGACCAGAAGAGCTGTGGTGAGAATAGTCAGGCTACTCCAGATCAAACCGCGGCGCAGATCGCCGCGCCGGGAGACATGGCGGACAGCCCCCAAAATCATCACCAGCCCGGCATAAGCTGCCGCATGCAAAAAGGTCGGCACGCCCAAAAGGGTGAGATCGAGCAGCAGCAGAATGAGACCAAAGGCCGCCGCCACCAAATGCGCTGCAAGAAAATGGACATGGCTAAGACGTTCAATCTCATCGCCCCGGGCACTTTCGTGCACAAGGGCTGATAGACGATCCATCAAACTTGCCAGAGGGGTCACTCAACGCTCACTCAAAACAGATACGAAAACACAGGGGAGCAAAATCGCAGCCCGGCCTTAAGTGAACCCTAAGCGGAAAAAGGCCCTTTTGGGGAAAATCGGGCTTAAAGCCCCTCGTTTGGCTCATTTTGGAGCAAGCGGGCCTGATTTGGAGCTCTAGCGCGCGGCTGACGTTAAAAAAGCCGTATCAATGGTTAATCAATCCTCGCCAAAATAGTCCGAAATTGAGTTTTTTCCTTGAACGGCTGTTCAGTCGGGCCTGTTAGAACAGGCTATCGCAAAAGCGATGGGGCTAGTCATGTTGTTCATGCTGAGAAGTGTCTTCTGGTTGGGACTGGTATTTTCGACCATGGATTGGTCTGGGGGCAGTCTGAGCCAAGATCTGGGTAAAGATCTGACGGCCAGCGCACAAAGCGCCATGACACGTGCTGTGGAGTCCACAAGTTCGACCTGTTCGAGCGATATGCAGGCCTGCGCGTTGGTCCTGACACGAGCGCAGCTGATTGGCACGGGCGTCAGCGAGGCGGTAAACGCATCAGTGCCTGCCCTAGCCAAAGTTCCAACTCAATCGGCACCAGCAAAAGCCCCCGCTCAGAAGCAGCAGAGCGGTTCGGCCAAAATCGAGAAATCCAAGAGCGCGCATGTTGATCAGGGCTTGCAAAAAGTATCGCTAGAAAAAGTCTCACTTGAAAAGCCTTCTGGAAAAAAAGCCGGCTAAATTAAATCTGGCTAATGGCAA
This sequence comes from uncultured Hyphomicrobiales bacterium, assembly GCA_903903935.1. Classification (GTDB taxonomy): domain Bacteria; phylum Pseudomonadota; class Alphaproteobacteria; order Rhizobiales; family Beijerinckiaceae; genus Terripilifer. The sequence goes on from CAIVAX010000099.1 coordinate 5,034, forward strand.
GCAGTTGATCCTATAGAGGCAGGACGAGGTGTTTCATGCCGCTGCCAGATATTGACGAATTGATCGAGAATTTCAGCCTGATCGAGGATTGGGAAGAGCGCTATCGCTATGTGATTGAGCTGGGCAAAGAGCTCGAGCCTTTGCCAGAGGCAGCGCATAATGAGAGCAATAAAGTGCGCGGTTGCGCCAGTCAGGTCTGGGTGGAAACCAATTTGCAGGCCCGCCTGGGGCAATCGCCTGTGCTAGCGTTTCGTGGCGATAGTGATGCCCATATTGTCAAAGGATTGGTGCTGATTGTGCTGGCCTATTATTCCGGCCGCGGGGCGGATGAAATCTTGCAGCGCAATGCTTTGGATCTGTTTGAACAGCTCGGCTTGAGCGCGCATTTAACGCCGCAAAGATCCAATGGTGTGCGCGCTATGATCGAGCGCATCAGGGCGGATGCGAGAGCCGCCCTGATGTCTCAGTCTTAAGCCCTCACGCCTCGTGAGGCGCTTGATTGCTCTGCTGTGCCCCAGACAATGACGGGCGATAATCTGTTGCGCCCCAATGCCGGATTTTATGACTCATGCGCTCAGGATCGGGCATAGGCTCATAGCCGTAATGACGGGCTAATTGATGCAGTGCCAGCGCCAGAACAACTTTGGCGGATCGAGCGGGCCAACCGCGCTCGCTTTCGATTGTCTCCAGACCTTTGAGAAAGCCGCAGACATCGAGCAAGAGATCGGCTGAGTCTGAGCCAACGGACTTGAGCGCGCGATCAACCCTTTGGCGTGCAGCAATCACCTGATCAGAATAAGTCAGGCCGCGCTGACCGCCATCGGCTTTGACCACAGCTGTCCAATTGCTGGTGGTACGCGGGAGAATAGAAGCTGCGGTGAGATCGCGACGCAAGCGCTCGCCCGCCTGCAGACATATGGGATCAATCAAGGCCTGACCTGTGCGTGATTTGCGCGAGGCAAGCCAAGCCAGTGGACTTTCTTGCACATTGATCAAAACGGATTGAGGCTGGCCGTGCACTTGCACGTCTTTGCGCTCGAGCACGCTATGCTGGGCTTGAAAGGGATCGATCTGCTCTGGCGCCGTTAAGCGCGCCAATGCGGAGCGACCTTCGGGCATGATGAGCATGCGCGCGCGTTCATGGGCAGGATTGTGCCAATGCACGTAACCTAATGCCAGCAATTCGCGCCCGACAGATTGCGGGGCTGAGGCAATCTGCACCGAGACCGCGTTGCGCTGGCCCGTCACAGCCAATGTGCCGGGGCGAGGATGATCGGTGAGCCAACCATAAGCGCCCTCTTTGGCCAGCGCGCTCAACAGACGCAAAGCCGCCGCTGAGGGGCTCTTTGTGTGATCTTGAGAGACATTGATCTGCTTGCTCATGAGTGCACCGCCTGTGTGAGAAGGCCCTGACTAAAGCTTTGCGCATGAGCGCGCAGCGCGGTTTCCAAAAGATCAAGACTCCAATCAAAAGCCTTTGTGTCACGCGCATCCTCGATCAAGGCGCAAGCCCGTCGCAGGCTGGAGGGATGACGATGAAAGCTGGGCGAGAGAATCTGCACCCTTTGTCCCAGAGCGACATGAGCCAGATAAATTGCCGCGCGCCGCGCCCTCACAACAGGCCGGCGCTGGCGGGTGGGGGCAGTAATCTGCCGATCAGATACGGCGAAAATCCGGGCCGCTATGGCACGTGCCGTCAAGGCGATTGAATGACCAAATAAAAATTTTTCTCTACGCAATTGCTGATGTGGACTGACTAGCATGGCACTCCCTCCAAAGAAGGACAGTGTATTATAGGAATATTTTCGTATTAATAGGTTTTTTTACAAATTCCCCTTTTCAAATTATGCGCCCCCTCTTTCGCCAAGCGCACACTGAGATTTTTGGAGGATCTCATGTTTTCATTAGCCGATAAGGATTACCACACAGGCGCTCAGCTCACTTTGCAAGGGATTGTGAAGACCGGCGCGGAGCATTATGAAAGGAATAAAGTCATTCCTCATCTATTGCCGCTCTTGCCTGACAGTCTCAGCGGACCGGAGCCGGAAACGACCCAGCGGATTGTGAAGCTCTTATCCAAAGCGCTGCGGCGCGAGCGGAATTATGGGCGCGCGGGCTCATTCGTCTATTCGCTGAACCGTCATATTGCTCTGGCTCAGGCCTTTCACGCCGAGCAGGCGGGGCTCAAAGCGCATAGCTAGCGCAGATCAGCTGGAGCCAATGACCAGTTGAGTTAGCGGCCCCGCCGTGTTTACAGACTTAGCGGCCCCGCCGCCTTTGCGGACTTAGCGGCCCCGCCGCCTTTGTTGGCCAAGCCCCATTTTCTTGGCCAGTTGAGATCTGGCCTTGGCATAATCGGGCGCAACCATGGGATAATCGGGGGGCAGATTCCATTTCTCCCGATATTCCTCAGGCGACATATTATACTGCGTGCGCAGATGGCGCTTGAGTGATTTGAACTTCTTGCCATCCTCCAAGCAGACAATATAGCTGCTGGTCACTGACTTTTTGGGTGAAATAGCTGGCTTGAGCGCATCCAGTCCCAAGGCCGGTGCATCGGCCCGCACGGTGCGCAACAAGGCAGTATAGATTTCGTTAATCAGAGCAGGCAATTCATGGGGCTGCAAAGTATTGTTGCTGACATAAGCGGCGACAATATCTGTGGCCAGTTCAATATAATTTGCTTCATTATCAATCATATTTGCTCACTTCTGGTTCAGACACGAGCTCAAATCACTTTTTAAAAAATTTCCGGAGCGCAATTGTGCCGGATTTCGAAAAACTGTATTTGCTTGTAGCGCTTTTTTGTCGAATATAAAAACAAAAAATGAAACTCGAATTTGATATTAAGTATTTGAAATATTTGACTCGGCAAATCTTACTGCCGTGTCAAGTTTTCTATTTAAACATTCAAATATTAAATTTCCTTTTTAAAACATGCAATTATATCAGATGTCATAAAAGATACATTCTGGTCTTAAGGTTTATTTGAAAGCTAAACATCGAGATCAGCGCTCAACCCGAAACATCTTAAGCTTTCGCGACGCGCGCTAAGATCTTATGGTGAGGGATCGGGGGATAAGATGACATCAAGATCCGCAGCACAGTCGAAATCCAACAAGTCGAAATCCAACAAGACCAAATCCAGCAAAACTAAATCTCAACCAAGCCGGCTGACGCCGCCGCGGGCCAAGAAAATCCCCTTGGCCCTGGCGCGCCATGGTGTCAAATGGAGCGATGACTTTGCATGGATCAAGGCGGCCAATTGGCAAGAAGTGCTGCGCGATCCCGCCTACCTGCCCAAACCTATCCGCAGTCTTTTAGAGGCTGAAAACGCCTATATGGAAGCGGTCATGGCGCCCACGCGCACTTTGCAAAAGCGCTTGGTGCGCGAAATGCGTGGGCGCATGGAGGAAGATGAATCCGAGGTGCCCGCCCCCGATGGGCCCTTTGCCTATTACCAGCGCTATCGCATAGGCGGCCAGCATCCGCTGATCTGCCGACGCCCCCGCGCGGGCGGGCGCAGTAAAATCTTGCTCGATGGCGATGCACTGGCCAAGGGCAAGCCGTTTTTCTATCTCAACACGGCGGCGCATTCCCCCGATCACAGCCTGCTGGCGTGGAGCGCGGATGAAAAGGGCTCTGAGTTTTGCAATCTGCATATTCGTGATCTTAGCAAGGGTCGCGATCAGCCGAAGATCATCCCCGATACGGATGGCGATGCCCTCTGGTGCGCGGATTCAGCCGGGCTGTTTTATGTGAGGCTTGATGCCAATCACCGCCCCAATCAAGTCTTGCTGCATCGGTTGAAAGATCACGCCGCCGATCAGCTGATCTTTGAAGAGCCAGACCCGGCTTGGTTTGTGCACATCGCCGAATGCCAATCGGGCCTTTATGGCACGATTGATATTAGCGATCATGAGACAAGCGAATCCTATCTGATCGATCTGCGCCAGCCGCACTTAGCCCCGCGCCTGATTGCCAAGCGGCAAGCCAAAGTGCGCTATGATGTCGAACATCATGGCGAGCGATTGATCATTCTCACCAATGCTGATGGCGCCGAGGATTTCAAAATTGTCACTGCACCGCTGAATAATCCTGACAAAAGCCAATGGGTAGATTTGATCCCCCATCGCCCCGGTGTGATGATTACCGGCTTTCTTGTGTTGCAAGATTATTTAGTGCGCATCGAGCGTGAAGAGGGGCTGGCACGCATCATTGTCCATCATTTTTCCAGCGCAAAAGAACATGCCATTGCCTTTGACGATGAAGCTTATGACATCGATTTTGATGATGTGCTGGAATTTGACACGTCTATTCTACGCTTCTCTTATTCCTCTATGGTCCGGCCTGAGGAAATCTATGATTATGATTTGAATACGCGCGCGAGAGTTCTGCGCAAGCGCCAGAAAATTCCCTCCGGCCATGATCCCGAGCGCTATGTCACGCGGCGGCTGTTTGCCACAGCCCCTGATGGAGAAACCATTCCCATTTCGCTGCTCTATGCGCGCTCAACCAAGCTCGATGGCTCAGCGCCCTGTTTGCTGCAAGGCTATGGTGCTTATGGCTATGCCTATGAAGCCGCCTTTGGATCGAGCCGTTTTTCTTTAGTGGATCGCGGTTTTATATTTGCCATCGCTCATATTCGTGGCGGCACGGATAAGGGCTGGCGCTGGTATACATCGGGCAAGCTGGCGCAGAAACAAAACACGTTTAAGGATTTCATTGCCTGTGGCCAACATCTGGCCAATCTTAATTTCACGCGCACAGGTCACATTGTTGCTTTGGGTCGCAGTGCGGGCGGCATGCTGATGGGCGCTGTGGCCAATCTTGCGCCCGAACTCTTCTGCGGCATTGTCGCCGGCGTGCCATTTGTTGATGTGCTCAACACCATGCTGGATGACAAACTGCCTTTGACTCCGCCCGAATGGCTGGAATGGGGCAATCCCATTGCCAGCAAGGCGGATTTCAAAACCATTCGCGCCTATTCGCCTTATGAGAATGTGAAGGCGCAGAGCTATCCCGCCATTCTGGCCACTAGCGGATTAACCGATCCGCGCGTGACCTATTGGGAGCCAACCAAATGGGTGGCGCAAGTGCGTGATCGCATGACGGGTGGCGGGCCGGTTCTCTTGCGCACCAATATGTCCGCTGGCCATGCAGGGTCAGCAGGGCGTTTTGATCGCTTGGATGAATTGGCGCTTGATTATGCTTTTGCGATTGCGGCGGCTCAGAGTCTGCTTACAGCTCAAGCAAAACCTCGCAAGCCAAGCGCGGCGGGTTCAACTGGCAAGAAGGGTTGAGCGTTTTTCGATGAAAGCGCGCAATTCATTCAGACCGGAGAATCTGAAATGCCCCTTTTCCGTTTGTGCATCAATCGAGCCATCTGAAAAGAGCTGATAGGCAATGCCATCGGAATCATAGCGACGAATGATCATTCGGCCCTCGCTGGCCGGGCTCACATAGCTGTCTTGACCCAAATCGTTTTCTTGACCCAAATCGTTTTCTTGGGTCCCATAGTTATCTTGCGCATAAGCGCCGTTGAGTTCGTCTGGCTGGTAGGATTCGGCGGCAGCTGGCCATGGCCCTGCAACGACTGAGGCCATGCGCGGGGCTGTCTGAGCGTTAGCGGGGGCGGCTTGCGGAAAAGCTAGCTGCGATTGCGGCCTCAGCATTGGCATAATGGGTTCCTGCCGCTCCCAGGGTTCTTGCTTGGAACGAGAGGATTTGGCGACCGCAATTTTTGGCACCTTTTGACCCTTGCCCTTTGACTGATTGTGCGATGGCGAAGGATATTGGAGCCCAGAGGGCATATTTGGGTGACTGCCAGACCGGACGTCTTGTGAGCTGGCTCCACCTGCCCTCAGTTCATCCAACATGAAGTCTTGCATCGCCTTATCGTGCTGCACTGATGATTTGAGCTCAGCTTGAAGCGAGTTCGTGTCAGATCTGCTGTGTCCGGCCTGAGTGAGGGTTGATTTTGCCAATGCGGCCAGAGCTTGAACATGTCTGTTCAGCGCATCGAGGCGGCCCAAGGCAGCAACCAAAGCCAAAAGAATCGCACCTGATCCCACAAGAACAGAGCCCGCGATGAGATTGGATAAAGCGCGATCAGAGGGCGCCGCCAAACCATTTTGCAGGGACATGCCAGTTTGCAGCGATAGTCCGTGCTGAAATGAAAAGCCGCTTTGCAGCGACAAGCGGGCGCCCACAAGCGCCAAACACAGACCAAAACACCCGATTAGAAACTTCATCATGTCAAAATCCGATTTTCAAAAGCAATGAATTTGGTCTTAATAATTGCCACAATACTCCAGAATTGGTTGAAACTGTGTAAACTTCGCCCCCGTTTGATCAAAGGGCGATTCGGGCCGCTTTGGGCCGGAGGGGCCCGCCAAGGTGGCTGAGCGGTTAAGGTTGATCCTGAAAAAACCCTCAGCTTTTCTCAATCAGACGCCTGCTGGTAAAAACACACTTGAACTTTTGAAAAACGGACTTGCGCCCAAAGCCCGACTGGCCCAAATAGGGGCACCCCGCTGTGCGGGATCAAGTTCAATTGGAGCAAATGTCCATGTCATTCACGCTTCCCGACCTGCCCTATGCCTATGATGCCCTGCAGCCCTATATGTCCAAGGAGACCTTGGAATATCACCATGACAAGCATCATCTGGCCTATGTCACCAACGGCAATAATCTGATCAAAGGCACCGAATGGGAGGGCAAGTCCCTCGAAGACGTGGTCAAGGGTTCGTTTGGCAAGAATGCCGGCCTGTTCAACAATGCTGGCCAGCATTACAACCACATGCATTTCTGGAAATGGATGAAGCCCAATGGCGGCGGCAAAATTCCCGGCGAATTGGAAAAGGCCATCATTGATGGCATTGGGTCCGTCGACAAAATGAAGGAAGAGTTCATTCAGGCGGGCGTGACCCAATTTGGCTCGGGCTGGTGCTGGCTTGCTGTCAAGGACGGCAAGGTGAGTGTTGCCAAATCCGCGAATGGCGAAAGCCCGCTGGTGCATGGCGCCAC
>CAIVAX010000100.1 GCA_903903935.1 uncultured Hyphomicrobiales bacterium
ATGGCGCCAATCGCGAACATAATGCGCGCAATGGCTTTGCCACGCCCTATCAATTGAATTGGCGCTCTATGGTGGATGTGCTGCAGCATCCCGAATGGCTCATGACAGTCTTGGGTCGTTATCTCGCCACAAGCGGCATGCCCACGCATGAAAATTATCCCGCCAAATATCAGGCCAAGATTACTGGCAAGGCTCATGCTGTCAAAGCCATGCGTGCGGATCAGGTGAGCTGGGAGGATGTTGATCGTCTGCGCGACATCTGGCCGGGCAAACTCATCATCAAAGGCATTCTTCATCCTGAGGATGCGACACAGGCCATCGCCCATGGTGTGGATGGTCTTGTCGTCTCCAATCATGGTGGCCGCAATATGGATAGTGCGGATGCTACATTGGATGTGCTGCCCGAAATCGTCGCCGCTGTTGATGGCAAGGCCACGGTGATTGTCGATTCCGGCATTCGGCGCGGCAGCGATATTGTCAAATGTCTGGGGCTTGGCGCCGATCTCGTGCTCAGCGGTCGCGCCACACTCTATGGCACTGCCGTTGCGGGACAGGCGGGCGCCGAAAAAGCGCTGACCATTTTGAAAGATGAAATGCGCCGCACTCTGGCCTATCTGGGCAAACAAAGGGTCAGTGAGCTTGGGCCTGATATTTTTGTAAGATAGGGGGAAGCAGGGCTGTCTCCTGAGTTTTGATCTGCTAAACTCCATCCCATGACCAATCCGGCCAAACCCACACCCAAATATACTCCCAAATATAAGGGCTCCTTTGCGCGCTCCTTGGGCGAACTCGTCACTAAGGCGCTTGATCCGGTGTTGGCCAAGCAGGGCTTTGGCGAATCCGAACTCATTCTCTATTGGCCGCAAATCGTCGGGGAGCGACTGGCGGGCGTCTCAGAGCCCCTGCGCCTGCAATGGCCGCCGCGCGGCACAGCTAAGGTGACAACGGGTGCCTCCGATCCAGCCACTTTGATTGTGCGGGTGGAATCCGGCTTTGCGCTGGAATTGCAACATCTCGCCCCGATCATTCTGGAGCGGGTGAATAGCCGTCTTGGCTGGCGCTGTGTCGGGCGTCTGGCCTTTCGTCAAGGCCCCGCCAATCAAGCACGCGCCGCCCGCCCCAAAGCCCGTCCCGTTGAGCCCTCAGCTTTGCGTGCGGCCAGTGAACAGACCCAGAGTGTCGAAAACCCCCAATTGCGTGACGCGCTCACCCGGCTGGGGTCACGAATATACACAGAAAATCGTCCCAAAGCGTGAGATCAGGCCCCCTCTTTGGCTTGCGCCGGGGGAGCGATCTTGCCAGAGTCCGTGAACATATTTAGCCACAATTCCTATGTTAACACCCTCGCATTCACCCACTTTCGTCCCGCCCCCTGCCAGAAGGATCATTCGATGAGCTCTCTTTCACACCCCGATCGCCGCCAATTCCTTGGGGCCTCGGCAGGTTTGGGCCTCTCTTTTGTCGGCGCAGCGAGCGGCACAGCTGTCGCGCAAGCCCCTGGCGCCTCGTCTTTTCCTTTGGAGGCCATGTTGGCCGAAGCGGCTTTGCCTGATGAATGGCTGGGCTCCAAAGATGCGCCTGTGACAGTGATCGAATATGCTTCGATGACCTGCCCGCATTGCGCCGCTTTCCATGCGCAGACCTTTCCGGCCTTGAAGGCGCAATATATCGATACAGGCAAGGTTCGCTTTGTGCTGCGCGAATTCCCCTTCGATCCGCTGGCTACCGCCGGCTTCATGCTGGCGCGCTGCGCTGGGCCAAATAAGCGCGATGCGATGATTGATCTTTTATTTGCCCAGCAAAAGAATTGGGCCTTTACCGACAAGCCCTTCCAAGGCCTGTCCAATCTGATCAAGCAGACCGGCATGTCACAAGAGACCTTCGAATCCTGCCTCAAGGATCAAGCGCTCTATGACAAGGTCAATGCGGTGCGCGATGCCGGGGCGCAGAAGTTTGGAGTCGATGCCACACCCACATTCTTCATCAATGGCAAAAAGGCCTCTGGTGAGATGTCCATTGAAGAAATGGCGAAATTATTCACTCCCTTCCTCAAGGGCTGACAGGGGCTGGGTTTTCAACAGCTTGCAGGGCTGTTTCGCACAGGAAAATCAGTGCCTAATCTTGCTTTAAGGGTGAGATTATGACGCCTTTATGAGGAACCGCTGGCGCCGCGAATCATCGCTTAAGCGCTGGTCAGATTGTCTGCAATTTAGTGTTTTGGCTGATCCCTCTGGTCGGCACTTTGCCCCATTGGATCCAAGGAGCGTCAGGAATGAAGTTCAGCCGGCTCAAAATCACGGGCTTTAAGAGCTTTTGTGAGTCAACCGATTTTCAGATTGAGCCCGGCCTCACAGGGGTTGTGGGCCCCAATGGCTGTGGCAAATCCAATCTGGTTGAAGCCATGCGCTGGGTCATGGGTGATAATTCCTACAAGAGCATGCGTGCCTCAGGCATGGATGATGTGATTTTCTCCGGCTCTGGCAATCGCCCGGCGCGCAATACGGCCGAAGTCGGCCTTGTGCTCGATAATTCTGATCGCACCGCGCCAGCCGCATTCAATGATTCCGAATGGCTTGAAATCACCCGCCGCATTGAACGCGAGGAAGGCTCGACCTATCGCATCAATGGCAAGGAAGTGCGCGCCAAAGATATTCAGCTGCTCTTTGCAGATGCTTCAACAGGTGCGCGCTCGCCCGCTATGGTGCGTCAGGGTCAGATTGGCGAAATCATTTCAGCCAAGCCGCAACAGCGCCGCCGTATTCTGGAAGAGGCGGCCGGTGTGGCCGGTCTTCACTCCCGCCGTCATGAAGCTGAATTGCGTCTCAAAGCGGCTGACGACAATCTCACTCGTTTGGAAGATGTGCTTAAGCAGATCAATGAACAGGTCGAGAGCCTGAAGCGTCAGGCGCGCCAAGCCACACGGTATAAAGGTCTGGCTGCAGAAATCCGCCGTCATGAGGCTCTGCTGCTGCATATCAATTACAGCCGTATCAGTACAGATCTGAGCTCGGCTGAAAAGGCACTTGAAGCCGCAGTGCTTGAAGTGGCAGAGCGCACACGCCAACAGGCGGAGGCTGCGCGTTTGCAGGCGATTGCCGCTTATCAATTGCCGCCTCTGCGCGATGAAGAGGCGAAAGCTGGCGCCGTCTTGCAGCGCCTTGTTCTGGCGCGCGAACAATTGGAAGCGGAAGAAAAACGCGCCTCTGATCGCTCGCTGGAATTGGAGCGCCGCATCAATCAGCTCTCAGGTGATCTGGCGCGCGAAAAAGCCTTGATCGAGGACGCTGCAGGCGTGCTGGCAAAATTGGATTCTGAAGCCGAAGAGATTGCGGCGCTGATCGAGGCCTCGGCTGATTCCGATTATGAAGCTAAGGAAAAACTCGCTGATGCCGAAGGCAAACTGACTGATGCCGAGCGCAATCTGGTTGAGGCGCAAGCTGCCATTTCTGATCTCAACACACGCCGGGCCAGTTTTGAAGCTGCCATCAGAGACGAGACCCAAAGAGTGCAGCGCTTTGAGGCCGAGCTTGCCTCGGTCACTCAAGAGCTAGCCAGAATCAAGGGTCAGGCCACCAGTGATGAGGACATGGCCGAGCTCATTCAATCGGCGCAAGAAGCGCAATCAGCAGTCGAAGAAGCTGAGTTCTCAGCCATTGCAGCTGAAGAGGCGCATGCACAGGCGCGCGAGCAAGAAGCGGCTCTGCGCCTGCCCTTGTCAGATGCTGAAAAGCTCGCCAATCGTCTTGATACGGAAGTGCGCACGCTGACCAATCTGCTGGCCTATGCCGCCAGCGATCTCTGGCCGCCCGTGGTGGAACAAATCACCGTCACCAAGGGCTATGAAGCGGCCCTGGGTGCAGCGCTTGGCGATGATCTCGATGCCTCAACCAATCCCTCGGCTCCAGCCCATTGGTTGGAGACGGGCGATCAGGCCAATGATCCTGTATTGCCCTCTGGTGTTGAGGCGCTCTCTACTCTGGTGAAAGCCCCCGCACCCTTGGCGCGTCGTCTGGCTCAAATTGGCCTTGTGCTGCGCAGCGAGGGTGCCAATCTCCAAAAACTACTCAAGCCCGGCCAAAGGCTCGTCTCGAAAGAGGGCGATCTGTGGCGCTGGGATGGATTTACCTCTGCGGCCGAAGCCCCAACACCTGCAGCCAAACGTCTGGCTGAGAAAAATCGTCTCGTTGATCTGCGTCTTGAGGCTGACCGTGCCAAGCTGAGCGTCGAGGAAGTGCGCCAGCGCGCCGAGCAGGTGCAATCAGCTCTCGCAGCCGCCGCAAGCGCGGAGAGTGATGCGCGCAATTTCTTGCGCACAGTGCAGCGTCAGGCGCAGGAAATTCGTGATCGTGCTGCAGATGCCGAGCGACGTCGCTCGCAAATCTCGGCCCGCGTCTCGGCGCTGGCGGAAGCCCAATCGCGCTTGACACAATCATGTGAGGAATCACGTCACAAATTGGCCGAGACGCAAGAGGCGATGGATTCGCTCTCTGCGCCGCAACAATTGATAAATCGATTGGAGCGCATGCGCGCCAATACAGCGCAATGCCGCGCCGATGCAGCTGAAGCGCGCGCCTTTGTGCAGGGCCTTGTGCGCGATCAAGAGCAGCGTCAGCGCCGCCGCGAAGCGATTATCTCTGAGCGTGGCTCATGGGATGAGCGGCGCGCCAGAGCCCATCATCAGATCGAGGCGATTGAGACTCGTATCTCAGAAGCGCAGGATGAGCGCGACACTCTGGTCGATGCGCCATCGCTGTTCCTTGAAAAACGTCGCAGTCTGATGGGCGAAGTTGAGCAGGCTGAAATTGCCCGCAAACAGGCCTCCGACCGCCGGGCCGAAGCAGAAACAGCTTTGACGGAAAGCGATCGCGTGGCGCGTCTGGCTTTGGATGCGATGTCCTCGGTGCGTGAAGATCGCGCCCGCATGGAATCGCGTGTCGAGGGTCTGCGCACCCAACGCGAGAGCGTGATCAAAACCATTGTGACGGATCTTGAATGCGCGCCAGAAGAGCTGGCCGCTTTGGCCGGCCTAAAGCCGAACGAAGATCTGCCCGAGGCCGACAAGATCGAGCGTCGCCTAGAATCGCTCAAGCAGGATCGTGAGCGCGTGGGTGCGGTCAATCTGCGCGCCGATGATGAATTGCTCGAGGTCGAGAAAAAGCGCGATGAGCTGGTGCAAGAGCGCGATGATCTGACCGAGGCCATTCGCAAATTGCGATTGGCTATTCAGTCGCTCAATCGCGAAGGACGTGAGCGTCTATTGGCGGCGTTTGAAGTCGTCAATGGTCACTTCAAAGAATTGTTCACGACCTTGTTTGGCGGTGGCGCGGCTGAATTGCAATTGGTGGAATCGGATGATCCGCTGGAAGCTGGCCTTGAAATTATGGCCCGCCCGCCTGGCAAAAAGCCATCAACCATGACACTTCTGTCGGGTGGTGAGCAGGCGCTGACAGCCATGTCACTCATCTTCGCGGTCTTCCTCACCAATCCATCGCCCATTTGCGTGCTGGACGAAGTGGACGCGCCTTTGGATGATTCCAATGTCGAGAGATTCTGCGATTTGCTCGATGAAATGCGGAAAAAGACCGATACGCGCTTTGTCACCATCACGCATAATCCCATCACTATGGCGCGTATGGATCGCCTATTTGGTGTGACCATGGCTGAGCGCGGCGTCAGCCAATTGGTCAGCGTTGAATTGCGTGAGGCTGAGAGCTTCTTGGAGGCGGTCTAAGTCTGACCTATGACGCAAGTTATGATTAAAGAGTGTCATGGTCAGATCTGCGCCCCACAGCCGCACAAGCAAATCTCCGTCAAACTGCTGCGCTGGTATGATCAGCACAGACGCCATTTGCCATGGCGCGCTGCTCCCGGTCACAGGCCTGATCCCTATGCCGTTTGGCTATCGGAAATCATGTTGCAGCAGACAACTGTGCAGGCTGTTAAAGCCTATTTCGAAATGTTTCTGCGCAAATGGCCTTCTGTTGGCGATCTAGCCGCTGCTTCCTTAGATGATGTGATGAAGGCTTGGGCGGGTTTGGGCTATTATTCCCGCGCGCGCAATTTGCATGCCTGTGCGCAGATCATCGCTCACGATCATCAGGGGCACTTTCCCGACACAGAGCAAGGGCTGCGGGCTTTGCCCGGCATTGGTCCTTATACATCAGCCGCGATTTTAGCGATTGCTTTTGATCAGCGTGCGATTGTGATTGATGGCAATGTGGAGCGCGTTATTACGCGTTTGCGCGCCATTGAGACGCCTTTGCCGCAAGCTAAACCCCTCATTCGCGATTATGCGCAAGACATCACGCCCGCAAAAAGACCGGGTGATTTTGCCCAAGCCATGATGGATTTGGGCGCGACGATCTGCACCCCCAAGCGCCCGGACTGCGCCCATTGCCCGCTGCACTTTGCCTGCACTGCAGCAGCCAATGGCGAGCAGGAGACCTATCCGCGCAAACGCCCCAAAGCGCAAAAGCAAACGAGATTTGGCGCGGCTTTCTTTGTGCAACGCGAGTCAGGCCATGTCTTGCTGCGCACACGGCCACCCAAAGGCCTCTTGGGCGGCATGACAGAAATTCCCGGCACGCCTTGGGCAGTTGATTTCAATCTTGCTGCGGCCAAAACATTTGCGCCGCTCCCTGCAAGATGGAAGAAGCTGAGTGGACAAGTGGAACATGTCTTCACCCATTTTGCCTTGCAGGTGAACATCTATAGCGCCACTGTTCCCAATGCGACGCCAGCGCCAGAAGGCTGTCGGTGGGTGGCGCGCTCAAAGGTGGATCAGGAAGCTCTGCCCAGTCTGATGCGCAAACTCATCGCACATGCACAGGCAGGCTTAAAATAAACAACATGGTTGAAAAAACGATCAGCTTTGGCTCAATCAGTGATCGTCTTGCACGCGGGTTGATTGTCCCTGCGATTCGCAGGCCTCAACCGCGCCAACTGCTATTGTTCCAGCAAGAACAGCAATGGCCAACAGCGCATTGCTGGAGCTTGCACTCAAGCCACCCATAAAGCCAAAACCCAATATTCCCGAAACCAGGGCTGTGGTGGCTGATGCGATTGCGCACAGAAACATAGGAACACTTAAACGCTTGAGTACAGATCCCCCCAACCATAGGCAGACCTACTGGCTGGCTTTTGGTCTTTCATGATCATCTCATACCACGGGAATATGACAAGCCCCATAAAGCTTTTGTTAAGGTTAACGGCGCTTGGCGGCAAAGGCGGTGGACCTCGCGTTAACAAAAAAGCCCCAATCCTTGCCGATGGGGGCTTTGAAGCTGTTGAATGGGAATAGATTCTGCTGTTTGGGCCTAGTTATTCAGCGGCCTGCCGCATCGTGTCCCGGATTTGGGAGCGCAGCACATCAATGGGCTGCAGGCGCTTGCCCACCATAATATGCCAGAAAGTCCAGCCATTACAGGCAGGTAGGCCTTGAGCGAGGGCGCCGATCTTATGGATAGAGCCAATCACCTGACCCAAAGCCAGCGTTCCATCGGCCCGCACTATGGCTTTGTGCCGTTGTTTTTCATCACACAGCACTGTGCCCGGCTGCATCAGCCCAGCTTCGATGAGAGCGGCAAAGGCGACGCGCGGCTCGGTTCGTTTCGAGGGGGCCTGAGAAATAGTCTCGGCAGCCAGAGGCTCGACCCCGGCAATGCGCTTGCGCGCTTCACGGGCATAGGTCTCATCGCGCTCAAGCCCGATGAAGGACCGGCCAAGCTTTTTGGCCACCGCGCCCGTTGTTCCCGTCCCAAAGAAAGGATCGAGCACAACATCATTGGGCTTGGAAGCGGAGAGAATGACTCTGGCGAGCAAGGCCTCGGGCTTTTGCGTGGGATGGGTTTTGCGTCCCGCCTCATCTTTGAGCCGTTCATTGCCGGTGCAAATGGGCAAATACCAATCGCTGCGCACTTGGCAATCTTCATTGCCAGCCTTCAAAGCTTCATAATTGAAGGTATAGCCCTTGGCCTGCGCACTGCGGCTGGCCCAGATCATGGTCTCATGCGCATTGGTAAAGCGCCGTCCACGAAAATTGGGCATAGGATTTGATTTGCGCCAGATGATGTCATTGAGGATCCAAAAACCCAGATCCTGCATGATCGTGCCGACGCGGAAAATATTATGATAAGAGCCAATCACGAAGATTGTCGCATCGCGCTTCATCAAACGGCGTGTGGCGAGCAGCCATTGCCGCGTGAATGTGTCGTAATCAGCGAAACTGTCGAATTTGTCCCACTCATCATCAACCGCATCAACCATGCTTTGATCGGGACGAGATAAGGATTGCTCTAATTGCAGATTATAAGGTGGATCTGCAAACACCAGATCGATAGATGCCTCGGGCAGCTGATTTAAGCTTGCGATGCAATCACCAATCAAAATTTCATTCAGCGGCAAACTTGAATTTGCCGCCGGACGTGGGACGGTCAAAGACCCAGTACGCGTGACCTTTATCTGGGACTTTGAGCCGGCCACTCCGGCACGTGCAATACGCATGAAACACACACCGGTTACGCTACTCACATTCGCGACAATGCGCGCTCAGGGTAAAAGCGGCGTGTACGGGCAACCTAAGGGCCTGTCCCCTTTTTAGACGTAATGGTTAAGAGTCAAAGCTAGCGAGAAACGCTTTTTTATATTGTTTTCATTATCTTAAGGGCTTGTCGCACCTTAAGGCTCATTTACCTTGGGCGAGCCAATCTTTGATTGGTGCAAAAGTCAGCCGATGATAAGGGCTTGGTCCGTGTAAAAAGATGGCTTGGCGATGCGCCAAAGTCCCATAGCCGGCATGCGCAGCAAATCCATAGAGGGGCTCAACGGCATCAAGACGCTGCATTAAGCGATCGCGCGTCACTTTCGCAATGATCGAGGCAGCAGCAATGGAGAGGCTTTGCGCATCGCCCTTTACCAGAGTCGAGCCAGCACAGGGCAGATCAAGCGGCAGATCATTGCCATCGATCAACACATGGGCGGGAGCAAGGGCGAGACCCCGCACCGCGCGCCGCATGGCCATATGTGTGGCTTGGCGAATATTGATGCGATCAATCTCTTGCGCCGGAGATAGACCAATGCCGATAGATAAAGCCTTGTGCAGAAT
>CAIVAX010000101.1 GCA_903903935.1 uncultured Hyphomicrobiales bacterium
GCGATCGGCGCGCTCCACCGAGCCCTCGGCATGCAGCAAATCAACCTGACCGCGCAATTCTTCATGCGCACTGACCATATCCTCCTGCCTATCCAAGCGTAAGCGCAAGAGATCGAGGATAACATGCACAATGGCATTGGCCGCCGCCGAAAGGGGCCCCAGAATGATTAAGAACACAGAGATTGGTTTAGCCAGAGCCAGAGCAATGCGATCAGAGGCGGCTATCGCAATGGTTTTGGGCATGACTTCGGCAAAGATCACCACAAGAATGGACATAGCGACAGTGGCGTAAATCACACCCTCGCCGCCAAAGAGCTCCACCAGCACACTGGTGGCAAAGGCGGAAGCGCCAATGTTGACAACATTATTGCCAATCAACAAAGCGCCAATCAATTTCTCGCGCACTTCGAGCAGACGATTGACGCGCTCGGCTTCTTTATCACCCGCCCCTTCAAGCGCATGCATGCGCGCGCGCGAGGCGCCGGTGAGCGCGGTTTCCCCCGCTGCAAATATGGCAGAGAGAAACAGACAAAAGATGACTATGGCCAGAGCCAGCCAGGGATTGGCTTGGATGCTAAAATGGTCCATCGAATCCCGTCTTAAGTTTAAGTCAGCTCATCGACAAGAAAGGCCCGGACGGTCTCACCGGGAATTCCCTTGGCGATGAAGCAGTGCCCAATGCCGCGTGCCAGAATGAAAGTCAGCGCACCACGCTGCACCTTTTTATCCTGATACATAGCATTCAAAATTGCATCGGCGTCGACATCCAGCCCTTTGATATCCTGAATGCGGGTTGGCAGGCCCACAGCTTTCAAATGCATCTCCAAACGGGCTGCATCGGCAGGGGCCGCATGACCCAGACGCACAGAAAAGCGCATGGCACAGGCCATACCAATCGCGACACCTTCGCCATGCACCAACACATCTGTGTCATAATCATTGAGGGCTTCGAGCGCATGACCAAAGGTATGGCCAAAATTGAGTAAAGCGCGATCGCCCTGCTCGGTTTCATCGCGCGCCACAATGGCCGCTTTGGCACGCACGGAATGCTCAATGGCTTTGGCCAATTGCGGACCAAAGCCAAAGATCGCCTGCCAATTGCTCTCCAGCCAAGCAAAGAAAGCGGCATCATCAATCACCCCATATTTGGCAATCTCAGCATAACCAGCGCGAAAGTCGCGCGGATCAAGGCTGGCCAAAACACCCGTATCAGCGAGCACGAGCGAGGGTTGATAAAAGGCGCCCACGAGATTTTTACCCTGCGGCGAATTGATCGCCGTCTTGCCCCCCACAGAGGAATCCACTTGCGCAAGAACCGTAGTGGGTATTTGCACAAAGCGCAGGCCGCGGCGCACACATGAGGCGACAAAGCCTGCCAGATCGCCGACAACGCCGCCGCCAAAGGCCAGAATGAGATCGCCGCGCTCAATCTTGGCGGCAATCACACCGTCACACACTTCTGCAAAGACATCATAACATTTGGAGGCTTCGCCCGGCTCAATCAATACAGTTGACGATGTAATGCCCTGCTCAGCGAGACTGGCTTGAAGGGCGCTCAAATGCAGGCCAGCCACAGTGCGATCCGTGATAATGCAACAGGCGGCAGAAGCATCGAGTGCTTTGATCAGACGACCAGCTTGGGCAATTAGACCTTGGCCGATGTGAATATCATAAGAGCGTTGCGCCAATTCAACTGGGACAATCGTGGGACCTGGCGCATCATGATCCTGACTAAGCCAGCTCTCAAGCTGATCTAGGATGGCTTCCACCATAGCCTCATGCGGGCCATCGCGCGAGACAACAGTGATATCGGCCATCGCATAAATGGGATAGCGCTCGTCAATCAGACGTTTCAATGTCTGTTCTGGATCAGCTGTCTCGAGCAGGGGACGATTGGAGCGCTTGCGCACACGGCGCAAAAGGACATCGGCATCCGCCTTGAGCCAGATTGCAATGCCCGTCTGCGCGACTTTATCGCGCGTGGCCTTTTGCATATATGCGCCGCCACCCGTGGCCAGCACAAGTTGGCGTTCGGATAAAAGACGCGCAATCACCCGGCGCTCACCATCGCGAAAATGTGTTTCGCCATGACGGGCAAAGATTTCGGGAACAGTCAGTCCGGCCGCTGCTTCAATTTCCGCATCCGCATCGACAAAATCAAAGCCCAGACGCGCCGCCAGCCGCCGCCCAATTGAAGTTTTGCCCGCCCCCATCATGCCCACCAGAACGAGGGAGCGCTGGCCAAGCCTGCTGATCAGGCTAGCCACACGGGCATCTGGATTGCCTAAGTCATCCTTATCGGCCGCTTGGCTCTCGGAGTTTAGACCCTCCAGCTCATTGGGCCGAGTTTCGAGAAATTCAGTCATGCCCCATCCTAGCACGAGAGAGCGAGGAAATTAACTCGGATCTGACATTGGATAAGATCAAATTCATCGCTGGGGCTAGCATTGCCAAAGCACCAGCGCCATGATGGAAAGAGATCTGGCAAAGCGCCAGGGCGGGTGAGCCCCGGTGGTTGAGCGTCAGGGGTGGTTTATGCCCAGTCTGTTTCGATTTTTGTTTGTGCTTGGTATTTTGGTCGCTCTGGGCTGGGCGGCTCTAATTGCTCTGGTCTATCTCTATGAGCCCAAACCGCGCGAGATGACCGTGACCATTGCCCCGCAAAAGCTCAATACACCCCGCTGAGATGAGCAAATCCGCCAGTCCGCCTGCGCAGTTGATTGCTGCCTATCTTGATATGCTGGCAGCCGAGCGCGGCGCGGCGCAAAATACGTTGGAGGCTTATCGGCGTGACTTGAGTGATTATGTTGCCTTCCTCACAGGCTGCAAATCTAGCCCTGAGGCGGCCAGCGCCGATCATGTGCGGGGCTATTTGGCCGATCTGAACAAACGGGGGATGAGCGCGGCCTCGGCCGCCCGCAAGCTGTCCAGCCTGCGGCAGTTTCATAAATTTCTTTATGTCGAGGGCTATTGCAGCGGCAATCCGACAGGCGTGATTGATAGTCCGCGCAAAGCGCCCGCTCTGCCCAAAATCTTGAGCATGAGCGAGGTTGATCGCCTTTTGGCGCTGGCGCAAGAGGGAATTGAAGATCTCAAATCGCCATTGGTCCAGCGTCTACGCCGCGCCCGCATGGCCTGCCTGCTTGAGCTTTTATATGCAACGGGCTTACGCGTCTCGGAACTGGTCAGCCTGCCGCGCAGCGCAGCGCGCAGCAAAGAGCCCATGCTGATGATCAAGGGCAAGGGCGGGCGTGAACGTCTTGTGCCCATCTCAGTTCCGGCCCGCAAAGCCATGATCGCTTATCGCAGTCACTTGGAGGCGATGACGCCCGCCCATAAAGAAGGGGCTTGGCTGTTTCCTGCCGAGAGCGACAGCGGCCATTTGACAAGACAGGCCTTTGCCCGCGATCTCAAGCAGATTGCGCTCAGTGCTGGACTGACACCCAGCCGGGTTAGCCCGCATGTGCTGCGCCATGCCTTTGCCAGCCATTTGCTGCAAAATGGTGCGGATTTGCGAATTGTGCAGGAATTGCTCGGCCATGCCGATGTGTCCACAACGCAGATCTATACGCATGTGCTGGATGAGCGCTTGAAGGCGATGGTGCGCGATCTGCATCCCCTCTCAGATAAGCCAAGATCCAAACCAGCGCTGGGCGGCAAGCGGCCCGCCGATGAGCCCGATTTGATCTAGGTCAATGCAGGGCAAGAGCAAAGATCCTCTTATGTCTCCGTTGAACATGGAGGATATGATGAGTGGCTTTGAAACCTTCTATCTCATTGGCGCCATAGCAGCCTTTTCTGCCTTTGCCATAACTGTGGCTTATGCAAGCTCAACCTCGCACAGCTGATCACAATTTGATGCGACTGGGATGAGGATTACATCCCAGTCATGATTTTGCTGCGCACAGAGATCGGCTATTGAAACAAATCGGCATGCATGTAATGACCCAGTGGATTTCTGCTCAGGTGTTATAATGAGGAGCAAGACACGTGAGCA
>CAIVAX010000102.1 GCA_903903935.1 uncultured Hyphomicrobiales bacterium
CAGAACAAAAAGCCGGGCAGAACCATATCTGTGCCCGGAATTGTGAAGTTGGAGGAGATGTCCCACAAAATGATCGAGAAGGAGACCAGAGAGGTCACTGTCGAGAGCAAAGTGATCGAATAGCCATAGGTCTGGCCGATAAACATATTAATATCAGCGGCAATGCGCTGATCCGGGTTATCAGCACCCGTCTCAGTGATCGACATGCGATAATGCGTGTTCTGACCCAGCCAATTGCTGACATAACGCCCTGTCAACCAGCGCCGCCAGCGGATCTCGAGACGCGACTGAACAATATATTCGACGATATTTGTGAAGACGATGATCGTGACCCAAAAGGACCACACCGTCAGCAGAAGCGACCAGAAGGCAGCTTCATCTTTTTTCTGAATGGCATTGAACCAATCTCGGCTGAAGAAACTCAAACGGACCGACATGCCCACTTGAGTCTGATTGATCAGCACCAAAAGAACGATCATGGCTTTGGCCACGGAGCTCTCGCGCATCTTCAGGAGGCCCAAAGGCCAGATCGTGATTTCGCGCTGTTCCACCGAGACAAAATAAGGATCGGCAATGGCCGTGATCGTTCGCACCACCGGAATGAACGAGACGAGATAAACCAGAATGCTGAAGATAGCGACGGTCAAAGGCAGGCTATCGGGCAGCAAATAATCCTTTAATGACGGCGGCCAATAGTCCAATTTGTTGATGAGAAAGGCACTGCCAAAGACCATGACTTCGACACCAAAAATAGTGACGAAAATTTTCAAAAAGCTCGATAGGCGGGTTGATTGCCAAGTGGTGAGCGCACAGCCCAGACTGGCAAAACCTAACAGATAGATTGCAACATCAGAGGATTTTGCAGCCAGTCCCAGTGTCAGAACTGAAAATGCCGCAATGAGCAGGCTTAAAAGCTTCATCAGTAACCCCATGAATGGTGCAAATCATTTTACGCCATTACATCGATACACAGCGTTACTGGCAAGATGAAAGACGCGGCAATGGCGTCTTCCTCACTCAGACATCCGATTCCAGATGATCATCTGATTTGACGCCATTGACAGCATCAATCAGGCGCGGTGAAGGCTTGAAAGTCATCACGCGGCGCGCCGTGATGGGATATTCCTTGCCTGTTTTAGGATTGCGGCCCACGCGCGGGCGCTTATTGCGCACAGTAAACGTGCCAAAGCCACGCAGTTTCACAACCTCGCCATTCTCCAGGGACATGCAGATTTCTGCAATTGTCGCCTCGACAATTTCCTTGGCTTCATTTCGAGAAAGGCCGGGGCCATTTACATAGACAGCGTGCATCAGGTCTGCACGAGTGAGTGTCTTGTTGGTCATGATCGGACAAAAGCTCGTTCTGGTTATTACAATTGTTTAGTCTTCAGTCATGGTCACCAGTGTGAAGCCACAGAGGCTGCCGGTCATGATCCATCAGTACCAAGACAATCATTTCTGGGAAAATATTAGACCTTTATTGGCACGCGAGACAAGCGCGAAATTGCTGATTGGCAAGAGAAAATTCCAAAAGTGACGAAAATTTATCCTTGCCCAACCCCGATCAGGGGCGCAGCTCCAATATTAAAAGTTCATTTTTTGAGTATTCACCAAGCTTGACTTTGGAAGCCTGACTGCTGGCCCAAAAAAAGGGCGGCCTTGCGGCCGCCCCTGTATTGTCAAGCTGGACTTCTTAGAAGTCCATGCCGCCCATTCCGCCACCCGGCATCGGGGGCATGGGTGAGTCCTTCTTGGGCTTGTCAGCAATCATGGCCTCGGTGGTGACCAAGAGGCCAGCAACGGAAGCGGCGTCCTGCAAAGCGGTGCGAACGACTTTGGCCGGATCGACGATACCTGCGCTGATCATGTCGACATATTCTTCAGTCTGCGCATTGAAGCCGAAGGTCTGCGACTTGTTCTCGAGGATCTTGCCGACAACGATCGAGCCTTCAACGCCGGAGTTCTCGACGATCTGACGGATCGGGGCTTCGAGAGCCTTGAGAACGATGTTGATGCCAGCCTGGACGTCGTCGTTGGTGCTCTTGAGCTTAGCAACAGCGGCCTTGGCGCGCAGCAGAGCTGTGCCACCACCAGGAACAATGCCCTCTTCCACCGCAGCGCGTGTGGCGTTGAGCGCGTCATCAACGCGATCCTTCTTTTCCTTCACTTCGACTTCGGTCGCACCGCCAACGCGGATCACGGCAACGCCGCCAGCCAGCTTGGCCAGACGCTCTTGCAGCTTTTCACGATCATAATCAGAGGTGGTTTCCTCGATCTGGGCCTTGATCTGTGCAATGCGGCCTTCGATGTCCTTTTTCTTGCCAACGCCATCGATGATGGTGGTGTTTTCCTTGTCGATGCGCACGCGCTTAGCGCGGCCGAGCATGGCCAGAGAGACATTTTCAAGCTTGATGCCGAGGTCTTCGGAGATCATCTGACCAGCCGTCAGGATCGCGATGTCTTCGAGCATTGCCTTGCGACGATCACCAAAGCCAGGAGCCTTGACAGCCGCAACCTTCAAGCCGCCACGCAGCTTGTTGACGACGAGCGTGGCCAGAGCCTCACCTTCGACGTCTTCAGCAACGATCACCAAAGGCTTGCCGGTCTGCACAACGGCTTCCAGCACGGGCAGCATGGGCTGCAAGGAGGAGAGCTTCTTCTCGAAGATCAAGATATAGGGATCATCGAGCTCAGCAATCATCTTCTCAGGATTGGTGATGAAATAGGGTGAGAGATAGCCGCGATCAAACTGCATGCCCTCGACAACATCGAGTTCAGTTTCTGCAGTCTTGGCTTCTTCAACCGTGATCACGCCTTCATTGCCGACCTTCTGCATCGCCTTGGCAATCATATCGCCAATTGAGCGATCGCCATTGGCCGAGATGGTGCCGACCTGAGCGACTTCGTCAGTGGACTTGATCTTCTTGGCGCGGCCTTGAATGTCCTTCACGGCTTCCGTGACGGCCTGATCAATACCCCGCTTGAGATCCATCGGGTTCATGCCAGCGGCGACATATTTTGCGCCTTCGCGCACAATGGCCTGAGCCAGAACAGTGGCGGTTGTGGTGCCATCGCCAGCCGTATCATTGGTCTTGGAGGCGACTTCGCGCAACATTTGGGCGCCCATGTTTTCGAACCTATCTTCCAGCTCGATTTCTTTTGCGACCGTCACACCGTCCTTGGTGATGCGGGGAGCGCCGAAGCTCTTTTCGATCACAACATTGCGACCCTTGGGGCCCAGTGTCACCTTGACTGCATTGGCGAGAATATCCACGCCACGAAGCATGCGATCACGGGCGTCCGACGAAAAACGTACGTCTTTGGCTGCCATTTTTTAAACTCCTGAACCGAATGGTTCGCTTTGTAAAAGATTTTTAATCAGCGATGAGGCGATCAGCGATTAGGCGATCACGCCCATAATGTCGCTTTCCTTCATGATGAGCAGATCGACACCGTCGATCTTCACCTCTGTGCCCGACCATTTGCCGAAGAGGACCTTGTCACCCTTCTTCACATCGAGCGGCACAAGCTTGCCATGATCGTCGCGCGAGCCGGGGCCCACAGCAATGATTTCGCCTTCTTGGGGCTTTTCCTTGGCTGTATCGGGAATGATAATGCCACCTTTGGTCTTTTCCTCGCCATCGAGGCGCTTGACGACCACGCGGTCGTGCAGGGGACGGAACTTCATGGTGATGATTTCCTCGGTTAAAATGCCGCATCGCAATCGATCGGCTGTTAAGGCAATGACCCGGCCAGCCGGGCTGTTAGCACTCATCTATTGAGAGTGCTAGCGGAGCTTAGATAGGAAGGCCGCCCGAGGCTGTCAAGGACTGGTCCAGTAAATAAAATCGAATTGGCGACCTTACCTTCCAAATTGCAGCAAAGCTTGGCGCGAGGGCCTGCTTTGGGACCCAAGGACGTGTTCAATCTTTCAAAGGAACTGCCTGAAAAGACTTAAGCTTGTCCTACTTAATTGCGCCAATCCTCGCGTGAAAGCTCAATACATGTATAACCGATCAAGCATTGAGGTTTGTCTTTGGTCGGAACAAAGGCCGGCGTAATCGTCTCAGTGGGCGTGCAAAACCCCTGATGTCCGACATAGCGATCATAGAGCGAGGGGCTGGTGCTCATCACAATCGCCCCGCGGCTGGCCACAAGTTGGCGGGCCTGATCGCAGGTCATAGCGGTTGACAGGGGGCGCGACTGCGCCAGCACGGGACCACAGGACAAGGGGGCCAAAAGGCTCAAGATTAGGATTGGCTTGGATGACAAATGGAACGACATGAGGCCTCCGTCAAAGACACACAGATAAAATAGCAAATTGGGCGGCTAAAAACTTTGGATAAACGCAAATCTTTATACTGCTACCTCAAGTCTTGAGCATCCTCGTCCTTGGCCAAATGGGGGTTGCGCCAGACCTGCGCGCCGATCACCCACATGCCAAGCATGAGCAGCGCGCCG
>CAIVAX010000103.1 GCA_903903935.1 uncultured Hyphomicrobiales bacterium
CAGCGCCTTTGGCCATTCCATCTTACGGGCCAAGATCGAGGTGAGATGATCTGCGCTGTGGCGCAGCCAAAAGCCTTCGGGCAGCTGATGTTTGGCAAGCTCCTCGAGGAGATAATCGCTGATCTGCGGCAGGCCTTGCACATGCTGATGGCCATCCACAAAATCAGGCGGGCCACCCCAATAGCGAATGAAGGTGGCCAATTGCGCCGCAATTTCGGCTCTGATCTCTTGTTCAGGCAAAGTCCGCAGAATCGAACCTCTGATCACCTGCGCCAGCGGGGGAAAGTGTCCCAAAGGGGCAAAGCCGGGCATTGCGGTCAAGGGGCGGCCCAATGTGAGATTGAGATGCAGCCCAATCTCCGCACTGGCGCGATAGCGCTGCAAAAGCGGGGCTGAAACGGGCCAATCGGGCTGATTGGCCATGACGCTTGTTGCGGTCAGTCGCCCCGCGGCAAGGGCAAGCAAAATGCCCTTGGACACGCCGGGGGAGAGGGCAAAATCATCGGCACAGAGCTTGAACGAAAAGTGGGGCACAGCATCATCCATGGTGGCTTCAAGTTTAATGCCAAACGCTCAGGCTGCAAGGTGTTGATGATCAGCTCCTGGCGACAAGTGCTTGAGAGCCTAGCTTCGCAGCTTGCCTATCCTGCCCATTGGCTTTAGGTCTTATCCTGCCCATTGGCTTTAGGTCTTGGGTCTGATCAGTCAAGAGATGGCAGCCATGCAGGCGCAAGACAGCACAGCCCCTTCTGCGGCCCGGCCGGAATTATCGGTCGTCATCCCAGTCTTTAATGAGGCCGATAATCTTGATTTGCTCATCGCCCGTCTCATGCCCGTTTTGGAGCGCTGTGTGGCCTCCTGCGAGGTGATTTTTGTCGATGATGGATCGCGCGATGGGACGATGGAGACTCTGCGCCGACTCAATCATCAGGATCACCGCATTCAGGCGATTTCTTTCAGCCGTAATTTTGGCAAAGAGATTGCCATAGCCGCTGGCCTTGATCAGGCACAGGGCGCTGGCGTGGTGATTATGGATGCTGATTTGCAGCACCCACCCGAAACCATCGAAGCCTTCGTGCATGAATGGCGGCAGGGCTATAAGAATATTTATGGCCAGCGCACGGATCGCCAGACCGATAGCCCGCTGCGTCGTCTTTTAACCGAGCGCTTTTATCAATTGTTCGGCAAATTTGGCGAAACGAGTTTGCCAGCTGGCGCGGGCGATTTTCGTTTGCTGGATCGTCAGGCTGTCGAAGCGCTGTGCGCTATGGGTGAGCGGGCCCGCTTTTCAAAAGGCCTTTATGCTTGGATTGGTTTTCAATCGAAGGGTGTTCCCTTTGAAGTGGCCGAGCGGGCGCATGGCACGTCCAAATTCAGCTATCGCAAACTCACCCGCTTTGCTCTGGATGGCTTGATGTCGTTTTCGACCCTGCCGCTCAAAGTGTGGAGCTATATTGGCATGATGGTCTCGCTGTTTGCACTGATCATGGCGATTTATTTTCTCATCGAGACGGTGGTGCGCGGCATTGATGTGCCCGGCTTTGCCTCGCTGATTGTCTCGATCATGTTCTTTGGCGGCATTCAGCTGTTATCTTTAGGCATATTAGGCGAATATATCGGGCGCATTTTTGCGGAGGTCAAACGCCGCCCGCTCTATCTGATCGCCGAGCGTCTGGGGCCGGAGGGAGCCGAACAGGATTTGCAGCCCGTGCCCCAACGCCATCGTCAGCGCATCTGATATGTTCAAGCATCTGCTCTCGGTTGGAGGCTTCACGCTCCTGTCGCGAGCCACGGGCTTTGTGCGTGATATTATGCTGGGCGCCGTTTTGGGCGCAGGCGTGCTGGCCGATGCTTTTGTCATTGCCTTTCGCCTGCCCAATCATTTTCGCGCCATCTTTGGTGAAGGGGCCTTTAATGCCGCTTATGTGCCCAATTATGCGCGCGTGTTGGAAACAGAGGGCGCTGATAAGGCCAAAGCCTTTAGTGGCCAGATTCTCACCTTGGTGCTGATCAGCCAGATTGCGCTTTTGGTTGCGGCTCTGATCTTCACCGCCGATCTGGTTCGTCTGCTCGCGCCGGGGTTTGAAGCAGACCCAGAGAAATTCGCTCTTGCCGTCACGCTGACGCGGCTGACCTTTCCTTATTTGCTCAGTGTGACCCTTGTCACTCTGCTGTCGGGCACGCTCAATGCGCATCGGCATTTTGCCGCTGCGGCCTTTGCGCCTGTGCTGCTTAATGTGTCGATGATGAGTGCATTGGCGATTGCTTTTCTATTTCCAAGTCTTTTACCAAGCGCGGGTCATGCGGCTGCATTGGGTGTGAGCTTTGCGGGAGTGGCTGAATTTCTTTTGGTCTGGCGCGCTGCGCATAAGGCTGGTCTGGCCAGCCTGCCCGTCTGGCCGCGTTGGAGCGCGGAAGTTCGGCAATTTTTCGTCACCCTCCTACCCGCTGTGATTGGCTCGGCAGGCGTGCAGATTGCGATTTTCGCCGATACGATTATTGGCTCTTTGCTGCCCACAGGCGGGCCCTCGTCGATCTATTATGCGGATCGCATCTATCAATTGCCCATTGGCGTGATTGGCATTGCCGCAGGCACTGTTTTGTTACCTGAGATGAGCCGCAGGCTGAGCGCTGGCGATCACTCTGGTGCCTATCATGCGCAAAGCCGCACAATGGCCTTGACGATTCTGTTATCGGCGCCCTTTCTGATTGCCTTTCTGGTTCTGCCTGATCTGATCATGCGACTTGTCTTTGTCCGCGGCGCTTTCACGCCTAAGGATGCGGATGCCGCCGCGCTGGTGCTCAGTGCCTATGGGCTTGGGCTGATGGCTGTGGTGTTGATCCGCTCAGCTGTGGCAAGTTTTCAAGCGCAAGGCGATACGAAAACGCCCATGTTGATTTCGCTCTTTGCAGTGGCCGCCAATGTGGGATTGAAGATTGTGCTGTTCACACCAATGGGCGCGGCCGGTTTGGCTCTGGCGACGGCCGTTGGCGCGTGGATCAATCTGGCACTACTCTGCGCGCTGGCTCTGCATAGCAAGATGATGCGCTTGGATGGCATGTTTTGGAAGATGATGAGCGGCATTGGCCTTGCCACGCTGGCTTTGCTGCTGGTGGCTGTGTTTGGTCAAAGCCTTTCTTATGAGCTGACCAAGGGTTTGGGCAGCTGGAGCGGATTGGCGCATTTGTGTGTGCTGGCTGTGGCGGGCCTTACCACCTATGTAGGTGTGGTGCTGATGGCGTTGCGGCTTTTGCGTGTGCCGCTTGGCCAATGGCGGCTGTCGCCCTCCTCCCTAGTGAAGGATGAGAGATGAGCCGATCCGTCTATGTCTTCGATGCCTATGGCACTTTGCTCGATGTGCATTCAGCGGTGGCACGCTATCAAGATGTGATCGGCCCGCAGGCCGAGCGCCTGTCTGAGCTCTGGCGCAGCAAGCAGCTGGAATATACGTGGGTGCGCACGCTGATGGGCGCGTATCAGGATTTTGCCCATCTCACCGAACAAGCGCTCGATTACGCCGCCGTGCGCTGCGGCGGTGTGAGCGCGCAAACGCGGGCGGATCTGCTCAATGCCTATCAAACTCTCAACGCCTATAGCGATGCAGCCCCCTGTTTGCGAGAGCTGCGACAAAGGGGCGCGCGCACGGGTATTTTATCCAATGGCACGCCCGCTATGCTGCAGGCGGCGATCAGCGCTGCAGGCCTGACGGACCTCTTTGACGCGGTGATCTCAGTCGATGCGCTTGGCATTTATAAAACCGCGCCCGTGGTCTATGAACAAGCATGCCAGAGGTTTGCTGTGCCCGCCGCTGAGCTGGTTTTTATCTCGTCCAATCGTTGGGATGTGGCGGGCGCCAGTCGCTTTGGCTGTCATTCCATTTGGATCAATCGCAATGGTCTGGCCGATGAATATGCCGATTGTCCCCCCCAAGCGATTTATAAGACCCTTGACGGATTGCTCAGCACGCCCAACTGATCTTAATAGACACTGAATGCCCCTAACCCAGAAATTGAGCCAAGTTGAGATGAGTTCCCTAATCGCCGTTCATACCATTGCTGATCTGCGTGCCCTTGTGACGCGCTGGCGCAGCGCAGGCGAGAGAGTGGGCCTCGTGCCCACTATGGGCGCTTTGCATGAGGGGCATATTGCGCTGACTGAGATTGCCCGCCAGAGACGGGCTAAAACGATAGTGTCGATTTTCGTCAATCCGACGCAATTTGCCCCGCATGAGGATTTTGGCAAATATCCGCGAACCTTTGAGGCCGATTGCGCCAAGCTGTCCCAAGCCCATGTTGAAGCCGTCTTTGCGCCACAGGCGAGCGAGATTTATCCGCAGGGATTTGCCACGACCATTTCTCTGAGAGGACCAGCCAGTGCTGATCTCGAAGACAGATTTCGGCCAACCCATTTTGCGGGTGTTGCCACGATCGTTGCAAAACTGCTCCTTCAGGCTGCGCCTGATCTCGCCATCTTTGGCGAGAAG
>CAIVAX010000104.1 GCA_903903935.1 uncultured Hyphomicrobiales bacterium
AAGGTCAAACGGCGATCCAGAGGTGAGCCTGATAAGCCAGAACCATCAGTCTCAGGGCGCGCAACCTGAGGGCTTATACCGCGGCGAGGAGCCTCAAGAGAGTTGAGGGCCATCACATTCGCATTGGGGTGAGAAGATGGGGGGCGACGATTGGTATAAGCATCTTGAGGGACATCTTTGGCGTTGAGCACGATCTGCCCATCAACCAGAGGCCGTAACTGGCCAGCTCGACCAGTTGTGCGCTCTATAATAGAAACTCTGACTATCTCCGGCATTTCCAAATTGAAGATCGCTGTAATTTTGTCAGCATAATGAGACTCAATCCAGCTTTTTAAAAAGCGGGTAGGGACAGAAAGATAGGCAATATTGGATCGAATATCTTGCAGGTCCATCCGCGCAAACCAAGAATTGAAAACATCCTCACCAACTTCCGCGCGTAAACGGCTGAGAATGCGCAACCAAGCGGTGCGCTCAAATGAATCTGAATCATCATTCACTAGGGTTTGTGAGACATCCAAGCTTTGATCCCGTACCGATGTCATTTTTTGACTTTCTTTTATGATTAGATTGGCCCATAGGGCTCAAGAGTAAAGTGAAATTGAGATATCTTTTTATGTTTATTCAAATTTATATTTAGTCATTGAGAAAGAGAGGTGAAAACATGTTTCTATATATTGAATAGACATAGAAAACATGTTCCTCTTTACTAGCAAATTAACTTCACTCGGATGAGTATGGTTGAGACGTAATCCTGAAAGGCGACGACCAAAGGGGATAAGTGAAATAATATTGTTCTTCAATCTCTGAACTCCAGGTGAAGACACTTATGCCTTCGCTGAAGGATCACAGAGGCAAAGGTCAATCTCATCTCTTATCCTCAAAAAACATTATCGATAACAAAATTTCTTTGCAACACTCCTCTCTGTTTTGTTTGAAGGAATGACATCAATTTGATCGGAATTTTATTTCAGAATCATACTTGACGCAGACAAGCGCTTGAATCCGATGATGCAGCTCTCAAGACAAATGATCGGGATCTGGCTGCGACAAGTTGAAATTCTCATCTCAAATTCAGCTGGTTGATCAATCTTATGCCCGTCAAAAAGGACATTTATGATGCTTTGCTGACAACTGACTGAATCCGATCCGTTTTGCCTGCGCGTTTTTTGTCGCAGCAAAATCGGGAGCTATTTGTAATATTGGAAAGATTCATAAAAAAACCCGGTCAGAGACCGGGTTGGAAAACTCGAAACTCGAAAGCGAAAAATCTACTTCGCAAGCTTCTTCACATTGGCCGACAAGCGCGAGACTTTACGGCTAGCTGTATTCTTATGAATGATGCCCTTCTGGGCAGCGCGCATGATCATGGGCTCAGCGTCCTTAAGGGCTGTTTGAGCCTGACCATGATCGCCAGAAGCAATAGCCTCTTCAACCTTGCGAACATAGGTGCGCATCTGGCTGCGGCGTGAGCGATTGACGGCTGCGCGGCGTTCAATTTTTCTAACGGCTTTTTTGGCCGAGCTTGTATTAGCCATGGTTATTCCTCAAAACAGCCCGAACGTGCGGGCAAAATTCCTGATTGGCAAAATTCCTGATCGGAATGAGCTGCATCAATTTGACGGGGTTTATAGACACCTCAGCCGGTCTTCGTCAATCTGATGATGCTCACTGGCCGAAAATAAGACTCTTGAGTGATGGGAAAGCCTCAAAGGCAAGGCGCGTGGCAAGGCTCAGGCTGACCAAGACGACAAGAGGCCTTATTAAGGCAATCCCCACACGTATTGAGGCCCTAGCCCCCAGCCAGGCCCCTAAAGCCTGTCCTACCCCCATAGGAATGCCTGCAGCGAGGACTATTTTGCCCGAGAGAGCAAAGGTCGCCAAGCTGGCAAAATTGGACGCCAGATTGCATACCTTGGACTGAGCAGTTGCATGAATAGCCCCCTGCCCGCGCAAAAGGGTGAAGGCAACCATGAAAAACGAGCCAGTTCCTGGTCCAAAAATGCCGTCATAGAAGCCAATCAAAGGCACGCAGAGCGCCAAAAAGAGCCATTCCGGCATCAGTGCTCGGCTGTGTTCATTCGAAAGTGTGGGCGAAAGGATGAAATAAAGGGCCACCCCCATGATCAAAAATGGCAAAGCCTTGGCAATATCTTGCGTGGGAATGGCCGAAACAGCCAGAGTTCCCAGACTCGCCCCACCCCCTGACAAAAGCATGAACAGCAAGATTTTGCGACCGTTGAGATAGCCATGCCTGAAAAAAGTCAGCGTCGCCGTGCCAGACCCAAAGGTGGATTGCAGTTTATTAGTGGCGAGGGCACTCATCGGGTCTAGGCCCGATAAAATGAGGCTGGGCAAAGTCAGAAGTCCGCCACCACCTGCTATGGCATCAATGAAACCGGCGATCAGGCCGACAAGACCATAAAACAAAATCAGTTCAATGCCGATCTCAGCCATCAGATGCCCAATCCCATGCAGACTCTCGTTCTGCCATTCAGAGATGGTGGTCTAGAGATCCAAAACGGGGATGTAAACCGGGATCAAAAGATCCCGGATTATAGAGTCGCTCGCTGTCAAAGCCCGTCAAACAGCGCAGTTGACAGATAGCGCTCGGCAAAGGACGGAATGATGATAACTATGTTTTTATTCTTGTTTTCAGGACGCGAGCCAACTTCAATAGCAGCTGCGACTGCGGCACCCGATGAAATACCAACCGGTATGCCTTCAACCCTTGCCATAAGGCGAGCTGTATCAAAAGCTGTTTGATTGCCAACCGTCACAACTTCATCAATGACTTTGCGATCAAGAATAGCAGGAACAAAACCCGCTCCAATGCCTTGGATTTTGTGTGGTCCAGGCTGGCCGCCCGATAGAACGGGTGAATCTTCTGGCTCAACAGCAATGATTTTAATGCCTGGTTTGCGGGCCTTGAGGATTTGTCCAACACCGGTAATCGTACCACCTGTACCAATACCCGAGACAAAGAAATCAAGATTGCCCTCTGTGTCACTCCAAATTTCTTCAGCTGTTGTTCGCCGATGAATGTCTGGATTAGCTGGATTCTCAAATTGCTGAGGAATGAGGGCGTGGGGTGTTGTGGCTACAATCTCATTGGCTTTGGCAATGGACCCCTTCATGCCTTGAGCTGCGGGCGTCAAGACAAGGTCAGCTCCCAAAAGAGAGAGCATCTTGCGCCGCTCGATGGACATTGACTCTGGCATTACAAGGATCAAGCGATAGCCACGCGCCGCAGCGACAAATGCAAGAGCAATGCCTGTATTGCCTGATGTTGGCTCGACCAAAATGGATTTGTCCGGCTCTATCTTGCCTGCGGCCTCCAGAGCATCGATCATCGCAACGCCAATGCGATCTTTCACACTCGATAGAGGGTTAAAGAATTCGAGCTTTGCGAGCAAATTAGCTGAAACACCTTTTTGCTTAGCTAAACGGCCCAGTTTGACAATTGGGGTATCACCAATCGTCTCGGTGATTGTTTGGTAAATCCGCCCCCGCCCAGCTCGCCCAGACATTGCCATCAGATTTACTCCCTAAGATGATCGACGTGCCAAGATTAACAAATGACAAAAAAATGTCGATATATATTTTAATATACTTGACTAGATTGTAAAATCACTCGTCTGCAGACTGACCACCAAGGCCTGATCATTCATGGCTCTTTGGCAAAGGTGATCGATCGAAATCTGATTGAGTTGGGCCAGAAAGGCTTCTGTTGCCTCCTCAATCAGAGGATCGATGAGTGTCGCAAAGGGGTCGGACACGATTGGACTGTGTTGATCATTGGGTGTTTCAGCCAATATGGCTCTGACTATTTCTCCCGCTGAGATTTTTCGCCGCTCACGGGCAAGCTCATAGCCACCACGAGGTCCACGAATACCTTTCAGAATTGTCGCTTTGACGAGAGTTTGGAGCAAAGTTTCAAAATGGCGGGGCGGCAGGTGATGGCGATCAGCCAAAGCTTTGGCAGCCACGGGTTGCGATCGTGAGTGCAGGGCAATGTCGACCACAATTGCAATTGCCAATCGACTACGGCGCGAGAGATTATTCACGAGCGGCATCCGTTTTCAGGCCGGTTGAGCCAAATCCAGCCTGATCGCGCAGTGTAGCAGCAAGCTGAGAAACAATTTGAAGCTGTGCCTGAATGACTGGAGCAAAGACAATCTGAGCAATGCGATCGCCCCGGTGAATGTGGAAACCCTCTTTGCCATGATTGATCAACAGGACCCCAATCTCACCTCGATAATCGCTATCAATTGTGCCGGGTGAATTGAGAATGGTAATGCCATGTTTGAGCGCCAATCCAGACCGCGGTCTGATCTGCGCTTCATAGCCAGAGGGCAATTCAAGGCAAAGCCCTGTGGGAATGAGTTTCCGATCACCCGGGTCAATCGTCAAAACATGAGATGGGTCCGTTGCGGCCAAGAGATCGGCGCCAGCTGCCTCGAGACTTTGATAAGAAGGAAGAGCTAACCCCTCGCCATGGGTAAGGATCGAGACAGAAATCGTAAGAGTCATGAAGCTCTCCCGATCAGATGAGCCAAATGGCTAATCAACCGTTCCGCAACTTGCTCCTTTGACATTTTTGGCCAGGACTCGACTTTATTTTGGCTAATCAGATGAACTGTATTATCGGGGCCGCCCATAACCCCTTCACTCGCTGAGACATCATTGGCCAAAATTAAATCGCAGGCCTTGCGGGCTAATTTTGCTTGCGCATGCGCGATCACATGGTCTGTTTCAGCTGCAAATCCCACCACAAGCTGTGGCCTGTTGCTTGGAAGTTTTGAAATAGAGGCCAGAATATCGGGATTTTCCGTGAGAACCAGCGGAGCGGGAGGGGTTCCGTCCTTCTTCATTTTCTGCAAGCCTGCCTCAGCAACTCGCCAATCGGCAACAGCCGCTGCGCCTATGAAAATATCAGCTGGCAATGAAGCTTGCACTTGAGAAAACATCTCTTGCGCTGTTTCAACATGAAGTGTCTGCACGCCAATGGGATCTGGGATTTCAACTGGGCCGCTGATCAAAGTGACACGTGCACCAGCCCGCGCCGCCGCTGCCGCAATGGCATGGCCCTGACGGCCTGAGGAGCGATTGGCGATATAGCGGACAGGATCAATGGGCTCATGTGTTGGCCCAGAGGTGACAAGGATATGAACTCCCGCCAAGAGCTGAGAAGAACTGACAGCAGGAGATGCCAGCCTGGTATCGCCTACCAAGAGCGTTTGAATGGCTGACAGAATCTCATGGGGCTCACTCATCCGACCCGGACCAAACTCACCACAGGCCATGGACCCCTCATTGGGCCCCACAAAACCCACGCCGTCCTTTTGCAATTGTGCGATATTTCTCTGCGTGGCGGGATGTTGCCACATTCTGATATTCATGGCTGGGGCAACCAGTATTTTCTTATCGGTGGCCAGCAGAAGTGTTGAGGCCAGATCCTGAGCAAGGCCATGCGCCATTTTAGCAAGGAGGTCAGCTGTTGCTGGGGCTACGACAATCAGATCTGCACTTCTAGATAATTCTATATGCCCCATTTCTGTTTCATCGGTCAGCGAGAACAGATCAAGATGAACTTTATTGCCGCTCAGGCTTGCGACGGACAGAGGGGTGATAAATTGCTGCGCAGCCTGGGTCATCACAACCCTCACCTCTATCGATCTCTCGCGCAAGCGACGGATCAACTCAAGAATCTTATAGGCGGCTATGCCACCCCCGATCACAAGCAAGACGCGTTTACCATTGAGCATCGGTCACCTAAGGGAGCCTTGATAGAAGAGGTGTCTTTATCTCATCATAAGGATAATGGCCAAGAGGGCTGCAATAATCCAGAGGGGGAATTGTATCGAGAACAAGCCCGTATTTTGGCGATTGAAGGATGAAGAAGCGGCAGCGCTTCGTGCATCTTCATCTGTATTCAAACGAGCTTCCAATTGGATCATAGCTTTTTGACCGCGGTGCACCAGATCCGGCAAATCCATGAACATCAGGCCGAGTGCGGAGATTGTTTGACCCGCTTCCTGCAGTTTCCCGATGGGGCCTAAGTTCTTTTCAATCCAAGAGCGCACAACGGGTTCAGCAGTAGACCACATATCCAATTGAGGGTTCAAAGACCGCGCAACGCCTTCAACCACGACCATAGTTTTTTGCAAGAGGATGAGTTCAGTTCGCGTCTTCATATCGAACAAAGATGTAATTTCGAACAAGAGAGTCAATAATTTTGCCATGGAGATTTGATCTGCTGTGCGAGAATGAATGGGCTCGCCAATGGCGCGTATGGCTTGGGCAAAGTCATCAATATTGTGATGAGGCGGAACATAGCCAGCCTCAAAGTGAACCGAGGCAACCAGATGATAATCGCGCGTGATAAAGCCATAAAGAATTTTAGCCAGAAATTTGCGCTCTTTCATCCCTAGCCTGCCGGTGATGCCATAATCAACGGCAACCAGATTGCCCTCTGTGTCGAGAAACAAATTGCCTTGATGCATATCCGCATGAAAGAACCCATCGCGCACAGCATGCCGCAGGAAGGATTGGATCACCAGACTACCTAAGGCTGGAAGATCTATTCCTCTGTCATTCAAGGCTGAGAGATCAGACAAAGGGGTGCCATCAACCCATTCAAGCGTGAGGACTGATTTTGCTGTTCGATCCCAGTCAATTTTGGGCACACGAAAATGGGGATCATCCAATGTGTTGTCATAAAATTCAGATGCAGCCGCAGCTTCCAGACGAAAGTCCATTTCCATTTTAACACTGCGGCTGAGGGTTTCGACAACCTCGATCAGCCTTAACCGACGCGCTTCAAAAAAATGACGCTCGGCCAATTGCGCGGCAAACAACATATCGGCCAGATCACGATTGAAACGACGCTCGACACCCGGCCGCAATATTTTGACCGCTACATATTTGCTATCATGTCCGTTGCGGATTTTAGCCTTATGCACTTGCGCAATGGAGGCCGCAGCAATCGGCTCACTAAACTCTTCAAAAATTTGATCTAGCTTTTGTCCAAAAGCCGTTTCAATCGTGCCGATGGCCTCAGCCTTAGGGAAGGGCGACATGCGGTCTTGGAGAACTTCCAATGCGCGAGCCGCTTCCATGCCAATCAGATCAGCCCGGGTAGCAAGAAACTGGCCGAGCTTGACATAGGATGGACCCAGCCTGTCGATCGCAATCGGTAGACGCGAGGCCGCGCTGTGGTCGTTTGTGCGGCTGATCAGCCGAGCCAATGCCAAGGGCAAAGTCAGACCTGTAGGAACAAGCGAGGGGTCGATTTGGGAAAAGACCCCCTCACGCGCCAAGACCCATCCGGCGCGCGCCATGCGAATAAAGTGAAGAGCTGTTCTGATCACTTGGCTTCGCCTCAGAGTTTCCAGCCTGAATGAATGGCAACGATTCCACCCGTCAGACTGGTGTAGGAAGCCCTTTTGAAACCCGCCTCTTCAATTCTGGCTTGAAATTGTTCGGCATTCGGAAATTTCTGGATGGATTCGACCAGATAACGATAGGGCTGGCCGTCACCCGTCACAATGCGGCCAATGGCCGGAATGGCGGTGAAGGAATAGGTCTCGTAAATTTTGTCCAGCACGGGAACATCGACGCTGGAGAATTCAAGGCACAGAAACCGACCGCCACGTTTGAGAACCCGATAGGCCTCTTTCAGCGCCAGATCCATCCGCGGCACATTGC
>CAIVAX010000105.1 GCA_903903935.1 uncultured Hyphomicrobiales bacterium
ACGGGCTCGAACGCCTGGCCATGTATGTGCAGGGCGTCGAGAATGTCTATGATCTGAATTTCAACGGCCGCGAAGGCGATGACAAGATCAGCTATGGCGATGTTTTTCTGCAAGCCGAGCAGGAATATTCGCGGCATAATTTCGAATATGCCGACACCGGCCTGTTGTTCCAGCATTTCAAAGATGCCGAAGCCGAATGCAAAGCCCTGCTGGCGGCGGGCGATCGCGGCGATCACCATTTAATGGTGCTGCCCGCCTATGACCAATGCATCAAAGCCTCGCATCGCTTCAATCTGCTGGATGCCCGCGGCGTGATTTCCGTCACCGAACGGCAAAGCTATATTCTGCGGGTGCGCGAACTGGCCAAAGCATGCGGCGAAGCCTGGCTGCGGACCGACGCTGGTTCGGCATGATTCTTCCCCCCTAGCCCCTCGCCCTAGGCGCTAGCTTTGACTATAATGGTGCTATGAACATTATCCCGGATCGCCCGGTCGCCACCGGACCCAACCCTATTGCGCAGCAGCTGGCCGCCATTGTCGGCGAGCGCAATGTCATCACCAATGGCCTCGATATGGCTGGCTATCTGGCCGAGCCACGCGAGCTGTTTCATGGCCGCGCCATTTGTGTGGTGCGCCCAGGCACGACAGAGGAAGTCGCCGCTGTACTGAAATTCTGCCATGAGACGGGCACACGCGTTGTGCCGCAAGGTGGCAATACCGGCTTGGTGGGCGGACAAATCCCCGGTCAGGGCGAGGGAGAGGAAATTCTGCTCTCGTTAAAGCGCTTAGATAAAGTGCGCGAGATTGATATCTCCTCCAATACAATGATTGTTGAAGCGGGCGTCACGCTCCTGCGCACGCAAGAAGAAGCCGCTCAAGTCGGCATGTTGTTTCCACTCTCGCTCGCCTCGGAAGGCTCGTGCACCATTGGCGGCAATCTGGCGACCAATGCGGGCGGCACAGCCGTGCTCGCCTATGGCAATGCGCGCGATCTCGTCAATGGTTTGGAAGTTGTGCTGGCCGATGGCCGCATTCTGTCCAATCTCTCCAAACTCAAAAAAGACAATACGGGCTATGATCTGAAACATTTGTTCATGGGCTCGGAAGGCACATTGGGGATTATCACTGCCGCTGTGGTGAAACTCTTTCCCCGTCCGCGTGCCTCTGCCACCGCCTTTTGCGGCATGAGCACACCCGAGCAGGCTCTCGCTTTGCTGAATATCGCTAAATCCAAGGCTGGCGATGAGGTGAAGACCTTCGAATTGATCGCCCGCTTTGGCATTCAGATCGTCGTTGAACATGGCCAGAACACGCGCGATCCCTTGAGTGGTCCGCATGAGTGGTATGTCTTGATGGAGCTTGGCTCCATGAATGAGACCGGCGTTGAAGAGACCATGATGAGCATTCTCGAAACAGCCTTTGAAGAGGGCGTGATCGAAGATGCTGCTGTGGCCGCCTCGCTCGATCAACGCGCCGATTTCTGGCGTCTGCGCGAATTGCTGTCCGAATTGCAAAAGCATGAAGGCGGCTCAATCAAGCATGATATTTCCGTGCCGGTTGCCAAAGTGCCGGAATTTCTTGCTGCTGCCACTGCGGCTCTAGCCGAAAAATTCCCCGGCTCGCGCCCCGTGCCCTTTGGCCATTTGGGCGATGGCAATATTCACTACAATGTCTCTCAGCCTGTGGGCGCCGACAAGCAAGCCTTCCTTGATAGCTGGGATGACATGAACACAGTTGTTCATGACATTGCCTCCAGCTTTCACGGCTCGATCTCTGCCGAACATGGTGTGGGCACGCTCAAGCGCGATCTGTTGCCCAGCGTCAAAGATCCTGTGATGTTGGATGTGATGCGGGCGATCAAGCACACGCTCGATCCCACCAATATTCTCAATCCCGGCAAAGTCCTTTAAGCAGCGCCTTCTGAGCTAAGCTCAGAAGAGAGATCCTTCAGGCTTAGAAGAGCGATCCTTGCCGGGCTTTGAGCTCGGCTTGGCTGGTGCGTTTCGCTTTCGCCTTGCTGGGTGCTGCTGAGCTTGCATCCTCTTCCAAGGGTGCCTCATAGGGCTGCTGGACAGAGGCATCATCATTGGCGACCTTATTGACTGCCGGGCTGATCGCATAATGATCAAGGACTGAAGCAGCTGCAGGACGCATCAGCTCACTCGCCTCTGTCACATTGCCATCGACATTGAGCCAGCTGTCAAAATCCTCCGGCTCAAGAATAACCGGCATGCGATCATGAATGGGGGCCATGGTCTCATTGGCCTGTGTGGTGACCAGACAGGCCGTGTCCATTTCCTCGCCATCCGGCCCCATCCATGTCTCCCATAATCCGGCCAGAGCCAAGGGCGCGCCATCTTTGCGGCGAAACAAGAAAGGCTGCGCAGCCTTGCCACCTTTGGCAGCGCCAGCGGCGGGACGACGCCATTCATAAAAAGCATCGGCAATAAAAATACAGCGGCGATGGCGCAGTGCGTTTTTGAAACTCGCCTTCTCGGCGACACTTTCGCTGCGCGCATTGATCACAAGCGGAAAATCTTTGGGATCTTTGACAAAGGCCGGCAGAAAGCCCCAGCGCACCAAAGTGAAATGGCGCTGATGGCCCCCCATGGGCAGGCGCTTGAGCGTGAGAATGGGCACGGCCTGTGTCGGGGCGATATTATAGCGGGGCGGAAAATTGGGCTGCTCGACATAGCCAAAAAAGGCCCGGCACAGCTCGGGTGAGGATGTCAAAGCCAATCGACCGCACATGCAAACCCCACTTACAAAATGAGCTGAGGTGTTCCGCCCCGCTGAAAGAATTCGTTATGAGATTTCCTGTAAACGAGAACATTCCATTCACGCTTTGCACAGACAATTTATTTTCAGCGCTTAACATCCGGAGCCTTATCCATGCAGGCCAATTCCTTTCCTGCCTCCCCCAGCGTCGCAATCACTAGCGCAAATTCTGGGCTTGCCAATGATTATCTCAATATTTGAGACGAAGTGGTGATGCTCATCGATGTTCTGCCGAGCATGCCCGAGGCGATGGAAGATCTGATCGCTTGGAAGGCTTCGAGCTATCAGGATTATTTCAACAATTCCAAGCTCGATGGGCATGAGCTCGCCGTGCAGGCCTATGAGACCATGGATCCCGATCTGCGCAAGCAATTTGAAGATCTCGTCGGCCAGCTCGACAGCAGCGCCACCGCTGCCGTTGCCGCTTTGCGCATTCACAATCGTAGAAAAGGCACGAGCGATCCCGACGGCCTCAAAGCCCTGTGCGAGCGCAATAGCTCAGCTCTGCATGAATTGCTGCGCATGGCGCGTAATCTGGTTGATCATGGCAGCACGCATTTCAATGAAGGTTCGCAAGCGCAAGCTGATCGATTGATGAAAATTCGCGGCTCGATCCAGCAGCATTTTGCCAATCAAAAATCCTTTTGAGTGGCCAGACTCTTATTTGGGACCAAGACTAACAGGGGGAATCGAACTCTCTGGCACAAAGAAATCTGGTGCCAGAGGGCTCGCAGGATCAACGCGATAGTGATCAAACTCGCGCACGCCCTGATCCCATAAGAATTGATCATCGATCAGAA
The DNA here is from genome assembly GCA_903903935.1 of uncultured Hyphomicrobiales bacterium. Classification (GTDB taxonomy): domain Bacteria; phylum Pseudomonadota; class Alphaproteobacteria; order Rhizobiales; family Beijerinckiaceae; genus Terripilifer. Next base: position 3,578 of record CAIVAX010000105.1, read on the forward strand.
ACTGCCCGGTGAATGCTCTTGCCTCTTTTAAGAACAGAGCATGAGCGGCATCAGCTAAAATAGCCGGCTTGCGCGAGGCCCGCATCAAGGTCTCACCCCCCAGAAGATTTTGAATCGCCGAAGTTGCAATCGTCGTGCGTGGCCACAGCGCATTGACGGCTATTCCCTTGGGCCGCAATTCACCCGCCAATCCCAACACAACAAGGCTCATGCCATATTTGGCCATCGAATAAGCGGTATGACCCGCAAACCATTTGGTCTTCATATCCAGCGGCGGCGACATCATCAAAATATGCGGATTGGCGGATTTTTCGAGAAAGGGCACAGCATATTTTGACACCATAAAAGTGCCACGCGCATTGATCTGATGCATGAGATCAAACCGCTTCATGTCGGTGGCTTGCGAATTGGTCAAAGCAATTGCGCTGGCATTATTGATCACTATATCCAGCCCGCCAAAGGTCTGAACCGTCTTTTCAAGTGCCTCGCGCACTTGCCCTTCATCGCGCACATCAACACTTAAAGGCAAAGCACGTCCACCTGCAGCTTCAATCTCCTCAGCGGCAGAAAAAATCGTGCCGGGCAATTTGGGATTGGGCTGTGTTGTTTTAGCGGCAATGACCACATTGGCTCCATCACGCGCGGCGCGCAGAGCAATGGCCAGCCCAATGCCGCGCGAGGCCCCTGTGATGAAGAGCGTTTTCCCAGCCAGAGAAGAGGAATGTGCCGCAGCGGTCATTGCAGTGGATCCTGACTTATTTTGATTTGTTGACAAAAGCACTCATAGCCGCATGCGCCTCTGGCGATTGCAGCGCGGCACCAAACAACAAAGCCTCAGCCTCAATGCGCGAGGAAATCAAATCGCGATCTCCGCGGATCAGACGCCGTGTCGCAGCCAAAGAATTACGCGGTTTATTGGCCAGACGCGCAGCCTGTCGGCGGGCATGAAAGGCCACATCAGCGGGGGCCAACAGGCCATTGACCAAGCCCAAACGCAAAGCCTCAGCCGCACTAAAGCCATCCCCCAATAATAAATATTCACTGGCTTTCTGCATACCAATCGCCTGCGGCAGCAAGAGCGATGAGGCCGCCTCCGGCACCAGACCCAGATCAATAAAATTCATGCGAAACTGAGCCATCTCTGTGGCATAGACAAGATCGCAATGCAGCAGCAGGGTGGTTCCAATACCAATGGCCAAACCATCGACAGCTGCCACCATGGGTTTTTCAAACACCGCCAAAGCGCGAATGAAATTCAGCGCTGCAAGATTTTGCGCGCCGGATGTCACATGGGTGAGAAAGTCCTGAATATCATTCCCAGCTGTGAAGACGCCTTCACTGCCCATAAACAACACAGCACCAATCGACTCATCGTCACTGGCCTTATCCATCGCGCTGATCATGGCCTCATACATCTGACTGGTGATGGCATTCTTCTTTGAAGGCCGATCCATCATGATCGACAAGACTCCATCAGCAGATAAGGTTTTGATAAACGTACTCATAAATCACCCATCAAAAAACTGGCGCCTGCATGTAAAGACGCAGCGCCCGATACAATCATCTCTTCCAAAATCGGGGCCTCAACCGCAACATGATCCCCAAAAAATCTGGCTAAAGCGCGATAGGCGCGCAGCGTTGGATCACTCGCATTGCGCCCTGCAATGGCCAGACGAGTTAAAGAAGCACACCCACGCGCCAAAGCAAAGAGACGTAAATAGGCATTCGCGCCGGCCAATGCATCCTGTGGTCGTGTTGGCAGCGTAGCGAGCATCCATTGGCTGGCTTGCTCAAGGGAGGCAATCACCTGAGCCAAACGTTTGGCAAGAGCGCCAAAATCCTCGTCCGTCAGGGTCTCAAGCATGGTGAGAATGAGCCGCATATCTGCAATCTCACGTCGCATCACAGCCCCGCCATTGAGCGGTAATTTGCGTTGGACAAGATCAATGGCCTGAATCCCATTGGTGCCCTCATAGATCGCAGCAATGCGAACATCCCGCAGCAATTGCGCTGCGCCTGTCTCCTCAACAAAACCCATGCCGCCATGCACCTGAATGCCCATATTGGCCACATCAATGCCCACATCCGTTGCAAAGGCTTTGGCAAGCGGAGTCAGCAAAGCGGCCCGCTCCGCATTCAGCTGGCGCATCTTCTCATCTGCGCCGCGATGCGCACGATCAAGCGCAGCTGCGGTGAGATAGCAAATGGCACGCGCAGCTGCGGTCAAAGATTTCATCATCATAATGCTGCGGCTAATGTCAGGATGATGAATGATCGGGCTCATGCCCTCTGCATCCGAACTGGCTGCACGCCCCTGTCGACGATCGCGTGCATAAGCTAGCGCTTTTTGGCTGGCGCGCTCGGCAATCGCGACCCCTTGCAGACCAACGCCAAGCCGCGCTGCATTCATCATGGTGAACATGCAGGCAAGACCGCGATTTTCTTCACCGATCAACCAGCCTCGTGCGCCCGCCTCATCGCCATACATCATTGTGCACGTAGGCGAGCCATGAATACCCATTTTATGTTCAAGACCTGCGCAGCGCAGATCATTGCGCGCGCCCAAAGAGCCATCGGCTTGAACTAAAAATTTCGGCACCAGAAACAGCGATATGCCGCGTGTTCCCTGCTGCGCATCGGGCAGACGCGCCAAGACAAGATGAATGATATTATCGGTCAGATCATGCTCACCATAAGTGATGTAAATCTTCTGACCGCGGATCAGATAAGAGCCATCGCCAGCCCTCTGCGCCCGAGTGCGCAGCGCGCTTAAATCGGAACCAGCCTGCGGCTCCGTCAGATTCATCGTTGCCGTCCATTCGCCTGAAATCATTTTGGGCAGATAGAGACGACGCAGCTCCTGCGAGCCATGCCGCGACACCGCCTCAATCACGCCTGCAGCCAAAAGCGGGCACAGCATGAAAGCCATATTGGCGGAGGTCCAGACTTCCTGACAGGCGGCATCCAGCACATGCGGCAGTCCCATGCCGCCCTCTTCGATGGGCGCAGTCAGACCTGACCAGCCACCCGCCTGCCATTGGCGATAGGCCTCAACCCAACCCTTAGGCGTGGTCACATGACCATCGACCAAGCGGCAGCCTTGCTGATCGCCGATGCGATAAAGCGGATCGAGGACATTATGCGCCAGCTCAATCGCCTGATCGAAAATCTGCTCGGCCATGCCATCGGCAAGATCGGGATAAAGGCCCTCGGCCAGCCCACGCTCAAGGCCGGCGGCCTCGCGCAAGGTGAACAAAATCTCGGAGGCAGGCGCGCGATATGTCATGTTTCCACCCGTTCAGTCCAAGGGCTCAAGTCCCGGCTTGACGCTCAGGGCCAGAGCACGCACAAGTTCACAAAGCGATATTGGTTTATATGTAAACCACCCTTATTCCATCCGAGTCAAAATGAATTTTGAGCCCAGCGCAATCAGCCCCTCAGATGAAGACGGATTAGCCAAAGCAGCCCGCATTCTTCTATCGGGCGGTCTTGTCGCACTCCCCACGGAGACAGTCTATGGCCTTGCCGCCGATGCGACCAATGATCAGGCCGTGGCGAAGATCTTTGCCGCCAAGGGGCGACCCAGTTTCAATCCTCTGATTGCCCATGTTGCCAGCCTTGAGGATGCTTTGGCTTTGGGGCATTTCACTCCAGCGGCCCTTGCATTGGCTAAAGCCTTCTGGGCCGGTCCTTTAACCCTTGTCGTCCCCACCAGAGCCGATTGCCCGGTTTCCCTTCTGGCGCGCGCCGGGCTCGACTCTTTGGCGATCCGCATTCCTGCCCATCCTGTCGCTTTGGCCTTGCTTCAAACTGTCAAAGTCCCATTGGCCGCGCCCTCCGCCAATCGCTCGGGCCATGTCAGCCCCACTCTGGCCCGCCATGTGGCCGAGGATCTGGGCCAAAGACTAGATCTCATTCTCGATGGCGGCGCCTGCACTTTGGGTGTCGAATCCACAATTCTGGATTGCACCGGCGATATGCCTCTTCTGCTGCGCCCCGGCGGCCTGACGCGCCACGCGATTGAAGCGCTTTTGCAGCACCCTTTGGCTCTTCACACGCCAGCCCATTCAAAAACGATGCAATCGGAACAAGCGCCCCTTCTCGCACCCGGTTTGATGGCCTCGCATTATGCGCCGCGGGCCAAAGTGCGCCTGAATGCAAAAGAGGCCTTGCCCGGCGAAGCCATTCTCGATTTTGGTCCATCTATTCCTGGCCCCAACTCTGCACCGCGCCTCTCACTCTCACCCTCAGGCAATCTGATAGAAGCCGCCGCGCAGCTGTTTGCCGCTCTGCGCCAGCTTGATGCCTCGGGCTGTCCCACAATTGCCATTGCGCCCATTCCCGCGCATGATCTTGGCGAAGCCATCAATGATCGCTTGGCGCGAGCGGCAGCCCCGCGCTCAGGTTAAAGTAGAGACAAATGCCCAATTCGACCTCATGGGATGATTTTCGTCTGATCAAAGCCATTGCCGATTCCCGCTCGCTTGTGGGCGCAGCTGAAATCTTGGGGCTCAATCATTCCACTTTGTTTCGCCGTTTGGGCACATTGGAAGATCAACTCGAGACAAAATTATTCGAGCGCTCGCGCCTTGGGTATACGCCCACAGCTGCGGGGGAAGATATGATTGCGCTGGCCAATCGTATGGATGAAGAGATCCGCGAATTTGAACGCAGCATTATGGATCGCGATATTCTTCCCTCCGGGCATGTGCGCATCACCACCAATGAAACGTTTGTGGCGCTGTTTCTGGCGCCCATCTTGAAAGAGTTTACGCAGCGCTATCCCGATATTCATCTCGATCTGATCTTATCCAATGATCAGCTCAATCTCTCACGCCGCGATGCCGATATTGCCATCAGAGCCACACGCGAACCACCCGAGACCTTGGTGGGGCGCCGCATTTGCGATGTGCATTGGGCCCATTATGTGCCCCAGACATTGGACGAGAGCGCCCTTGAGGCACTTGGCTGGATTGGCTTTGGCGAGGCCCTCACCCATCTCAAAGCGCAGCGCTGGCTTTCGCAAAATGTTGCGATCAGCAAAATTCGCCACCATGTGGATTCTCTTGCGGGTCTCACGCATTTGATCGCCACAGGTCTGGGCCAGAGCATTCTGCCCTGTCTGATCGGAGATCATGCGGCAGGACTGATTCGCAAGGGCGAGATTTTGCCTGACTTTGGTGATGGCATCTGGCTTTTGACCCATCCAGATCTAAGAAAGTCGGCGCGCATTCGCGCTTTTCTCGATTTTGCTGCCCCGGCTTTAAAAAAAGCTCTGACACAGTCCGATCATCCTGCAAACTCGGCACAGCGCGCTTGAACGCCTGGCGGCCCTGCCGTAAGTTTGCACTAAGGGCAAAAGCCCAAGCGCGCCGCGTGGGCATGCACTCACGCGCCAACAGCAACAACAAGAGCAACGACAAAGACGAGGAGAGGAAACGCAATGCCGCATGACGCAGGACAAAAAACTCACTGGCACGAACCTAAAAATGGCGAGAATGCCGGACATGGCGCCTTTGGCAGGCCCTCTTCCCCCTATGATCGCTTCATGGAAGAAGAAGGCATTCCCATTCACCGCGCTGTGGGCGTGCATCGTGTGCAGGATTTGCCTCTGAAGCCTTGGGCCCGATTGGGCGGCAAGGGCTCCTATATCCAGCTCTATGGCACAGAGGGCCTGTGGGGCATGTATATTGTCGAAATCCCGCCCGGTGGCGCGCTCAATGTCGAGCGCCATATGTATGAAAAAACTGTCCTCGTCGTGTATGGCCGCGGCTCAACTGAAGTCTGGCAAGAAGGCGTGCCCAAAAAGCAGACCTTCGAATGGCAGCCCTATTCGATGTTCTCCATCCCGCTCAATACCTATCATCGCTTCGTCAATGCCACCAATCAACCCGCTATGCTGCTGTGTGGCACATCAGCGCCCAATATTATGAATCTGATTGGCGATGCCAATTTCGTCTTCAATTGTTCCTATGCTTTTACCAATCGCTATGCGGGACAAGAGGATTATTTCAAAGCCAATGATGATGTCGCGCCAGATAAAGTGCGCGGTCTTGCCATGCGCAAATCCAATTTCTTGCCTGACACTGCTTATTGCGAATTGCCGCTCGATAATCGCCGCTCACCCGGCTATCGGCGCATTGAGCCAGAATTTCAGGGCAGTGATTTCTATCTCTGGATTGGCCAGCATGAAACGGGCCGCTATTCCAAAGCCCATAAGCATGACTCAAGCGCCATTCTAGTCTGCCTGCGCGGCAAGGGTTACACCTACACTTGGCCCGACAGGCTGGGCACCCAGCCTTGGAAAGAGGGCAAGATGGCTGAGGTCATCCGGCAAGATTATGAGCCGGTCGGCCTTGTCTCGGCTGCGCCCATGTCGGGCGATTGGTTCCATCAGCACTTCGGCACCAGCAAAGAGCCCTTGCGGCTCAGTGCGTGGTTTGGCGTGAACAATCATCCCTCGCGCAAGCCCGGACGGCCGGGGGAAAAGCTCACCGATTTTGGTGCGATCGATCTCAAAAAGGGCGGCACAGCTATTCCGTACCATGAGGAAGATCCGTATATTCGCGCTGAATTTGAAGATGCCCTAAAGCGCGAAGGCGTGCCCTCGCGCATGGATCCGAACTTCTATATCAAGCCAGATGGCTATCCCGATTAAGCCATCGCAGATCAAAATCGCAAAACCCGTAGGGGGAAGTATGAAAACCAGTCTCATCGCCAAAACGTTTGGAATTCTTCTCCCCCTGCTCTCGCTTGTCAGCGCTCCTGTGAAAGCCGATGCGGTGTCGGACTTTTACAAGGGCAAGCAAGTCACCCTGATTGTCGGCTATGGCACGGGCGGGGGCTATGATGTCTATGCCAGACTTCTGGCCAAACATCTGGGCAAACATATTCCCGGCACACCCAATGTGATTGTGCAGAACATGCCTGGCGCAGGCTCTTTGCGCGCTGCCAATTTCATTTATTCCAACGCGCCCAAAGATGGCACGCAGATCGCCACCTTCTCGCGCGACATGCCTTTGATGAGCATTCTGGGCGGCAATGCCAATGTGCAATTTGACACGCGCAAATTCACTTGGCTGGGCTCACCCTCAAGCTATGGCGATGATGCTTATCTGCTCTTCGTGCGCAAAGATGCCAATGTCAAAACCATTGAAGATGCGCGTCGTCCCAATGGACCCAAATTGATTTTGGGCGGCACAGCTGAAGGGGCCACAGGCAATGACATTGCCATTCTGCTGCGCGATGCTTTGGGCATTAATCTGCAGATCATCACTGGCTATCCTGACAGTGGAGCTTTGTTTCTTGCCGCTGACCGCAAGGAAATTGATGGTCGATTGGTCGGCATGTCCGCTGTCAATTCCTCCAAAGCGGAATGGATGAATAAGGATGGGAATATGCATGTGCTCATGCAATTTGCCCGCATCACCCGCCACCCCGCCTTTCCCGATGTCCCCACCGCCAGAGAGCTGGCAAAAGATGATCGCGCTCGCGCGCTGATCGAAATTGCGGAAATGCCCTATACGCTCTCGCGCCCCTTTGTGGCGCCCCCCGGCATTCCAGAAGACCGCGCCAAGGCTCTGCAAAAAGCCTTTATTGATGTGAATTCTGATCCCGATTATATTGAGGATGCCAAAAAGCTGAAAATCGACATCAGCCCGATTGATGGTCAGGCCGTGCTGACGATGATCGACCGCTTGTCGAAATCTCCGCCCGATCTGCTCGAATATATGAAAAAGCTGCAGGGCGAGAATAAAGACGGCGGCTGAGCCCTCTCACTCAAGACTTGCCTACCTCAAGACTTGCCTCACTCAAGACTTACGCTAGAACAAACCATCTTAATTTGCAGATAGGATAATTATGCCGCACGACGCTGGACAAAAAACTCATTGGCACGAACCCAAGGCTGGCGAAAATGCTGGCTATGGCAAATTCGGCCGCCCCTCCATGCCCTATGACAGCTTTATGGAGGCGGAAGGCATCCCGATCTATCGCGACATTGGCGTCAAGCGCGCACAAGATCTGCCGATGAAGCCTTGGAAGCGCTTGGGCGGCCGCGGCTCTTATATCCAGCTTTATGGCACAGAGGGATTATGGGGCTCTTATGTGGCCGAAATCCCTGCCGGTGGCGCATTAAATGTCGAACGGCATTTGTATGAAAAAATCGTGCTCATCTTGGAGGGGCGCGGCTCAACTGAAGTCTGGCAGGAAGGCCAGACCAAGAAGCAAACCTTCGAATGGCAAAAGGGCTCGCTCTTCTCGATTCCGCTCAATGCCTTTCATCGCTTCGTCAATGCCACTAATTCACCTGCGATCATGCTGTGCGGCACATCCGCGCCCAACATCATGAACCTCGTCGACAATCCGCGCTTTGTGTTTGATTGTCCGTTCAACTTCTCCGAACGCTATGCGGGCGATGAAGATTTCTTCAAGCCGCAAGAGGATCTCGCCCCCGATCCAGTGCGCGGCCTTGCTATGCGGCGCACCAATTTCGTGCCCGATGTGATCACCACCGATCTGCCGCTCGATAATCGCCGGTCGCCGGGCTATCGGCGTGTTGAGCCGCACATGGCGGGCAATAAATTTTATCTCTGGGTCGGCCAGCACGAGACGGGGCGCTATTCCAAAGCCCATAAACATGCCTCTGCGGCTGTGCTGATCTGCCTGAAAGGCAAGGGCTACACATACACTTGGCCAGAATCTCTAGGCATGCGTCCATGGGAAAATGGCAAGGGCGAATTTGTCAAACGTCAGTATTATGAATTTGGCGGTATGGTCACTGCTGCGCCCATGTCAGGCGATTGGTTCCATCAGCACTTTGGCGTCAGCAAAGATCCTCTGCGCCTGTCC
>CAIVAX010000106.1 GCA_903903935.1 uncultured Hyphomicrobiales bacterium
CACCTGACGCGGATTGAGACTGCCGCTCTCAGCAACACGCTCAACCTGCGCAATCACAACCCCGCCAGAATTGCGCACCGCCATCGCAATCGACAGCACTTCGAGTGTCAGCGCCTCTTTCTCCATAGTGATATTGCCATCAGGATCACCCGTTGTGCCGCGAATGAGACCCACATGAATGGGGAAGGTCTTGAACAGCAGGCATTCTTGCTCACCAAGCGTGATCAGCTCGACCAAATCTTCTGTGGTGCGCGCATTCATCTTGCCGCCACCCTGACGCGGATCGACAAAAGTACCAAGACCCACGCGGGTGAGATGGGCAGGGCGATGGGCTGCTATGTCGCGAAACAAATGCGAGATGACGCCTTGCGGCAAATTATAGGCCTCGATCGCATTGGCCAGAGCAAGCTTTTGCAATTTGGGAACAAGCCCCCAATGCCCGCCAATGACGCGTTTGAGCAGACCCTCATGCGCCAGATGATTGAGGCCGCGCTCGCCGCCATCGCCCTGACCGGCGGCATAGACAAGGGTGAGATCTTTGGGGCCCGCATGAGCAAAATCAGCTCCCGCGCCCGGCGTTAAAAACGCCCGCTCGATCGCAATGGCCAATTCCTCGGCAAAGCCAATGCCAACAAAGCCGCCCGTAGCAATCGTATCGCCGGGGCGGATCAGGCGCACCGCATCATCGGCCGAGACGATCTTTCCTTTTTCTGATGTGCGCAGATAAGGCAAAGCAGGATGCTGCGGCATGATCTTAACACTCCCGCTGCGATGAGGGAGCCAAATACACAAAAGACAGCATCACGAGCGACCACCAATGTTATGTGGAGTTTCGAGACTAGCGGCGATTTGCTGACGCTTGGGCATGGACAACCCCCAGCTCAAAAGTCCCAAACATCCCGCCAGCAGAAAAGTAGTCGTCAATCCCAATTGATCGGAAATCAAACCAATCACCAAAGAGCCCAGTGCCGGCGCGCCGCGAAAGATCATCACATAAAGGCTCATCACACGCCCGCGCATATCATCGCTCACCGCGCTTTGCACCAAAGTCTGCACGGAGGTGGACATTGTGTTGAGCGAAAAGCCAATCAGCACCGCAAAGGGAATGCCAAACATAAGTTGATCGCTCATCACAAGCGCAATCGAGCCAATCGACACATTAAACGCCCCCGTCATAATGACAGTGGTTAGTCCGCTCACCCGCCCCCGCGTTGCGATCCACGCTGCTGAGATCATCCCCCCAATGCCTAAAGCTGAGGTCAGCCAAGCCAGCCCCTCAGGGCCAGAATGAAAAACACTTCCCGCAATGCCCGGTAACATATCCTGAATAGGACGCGTAAAGGTGGAGGCAATCGTCAGCAGCAGAAAAATGGGGCCAATGCCTTTATGATGCCGCACATAAGAAAAGGCCTCTCCCACATCAGCAAAAAGAGTTTTGGCTTTGCGTGGCTCGCCTTCTGCCGGCCGCAGGCTGATCATCCATAAGGTAATCATCAAACCTGCACTTCCAATGACATTGACCACAAAGGTCGCGCCCACGCCATAAAGCGGGATCAACAAAGCCGCTATCGCGGGTCCCACAAAGCGCGAGCCATGAAAGAAAGCCGAATCCAGCCCAATTCCGCTCGCCAATATATCGCGCGGCAAAATGCGCGGCAGAACACCCAGCCGCGCTGTGGACATGAAGGGATAGACAATACCCGAAAAGAGAGTGAGAGCGACCAGCGCCTCAATATTCATCCGCCCAGTAAAATAAAGCGCTGGCAGAGCTGCAGCATGAACCATAACGCCGATCTGCGTGATCCTGAATTGCCGCAAAGCACCCCAGCGATCCACCAGCGCGCCAGCTATGGGCGCCAAGAGCAAGAGGGGCGCCAGATCAATGGCTGTGACAAGGCCCAACCAAAAGGTCGAATGAGTTAAATCCCAAGCCAGCCAGCCAATACCAACCCTCTGCATCCAGAAGGTGATGTAATTGGGAATGCAGCCGACCATGAACAACGCATAATCGCGATGGGTCCATACCCTCAAAATCGGCCGGATGGGTTTTGGATTTTCCATAAAAGACCTGAACGCCCAATGATTTTTAGAGAAACGGGGAGGTCGAGCACTCTCCCTCTCCTAGTAAGTGGAATTTGCGTCCCGGATCAAGCCTTCCTACCCTCTAGACTTAAACCCAACGTGCCCTAGTTGTGAGCGCTGGGGTCCGAACCTGACCTGCCTTTTTGACGAGCGTGACGGCTTTGCGGCCCCTTTAAATTATGCTAACACTTGCTCAATCGGGTGGACAAATCTGGATCGTGTTCTAGATTTTCAACCTAATCGGGATCTCTTGAGCCAGACAATTTGGTCAAGTGACCTTCGGTTTTGGGCGGGAATTTGTAAAGAGCAGACTGAAAATTGCTCGTAGTTTACAGAGCTGAGAAGTGATGAAACTGGCGCAACACATGCCAAGGATCGGATCAGGGATCAGCTATGCGCTGGTGCTCTTAGCATCGCTATTCTGTTTTGATCTCGAACCCAGCTCCGGACCCGAACGGCTGGTGCCCCAAGAAGTCATCATGTCGATTGATGATGCGGAGGCTGAAGCCCCGACACCTGAAACCAAGCGCCCAGCCCCCATTCTCCCTTTCTTGCACGTGCTAGATTTGAGAGAACCTCATCACCCCCCGATTTTGAGTCAAGAGGGGCGGCAGACAATCAAAACACCCAGCCATTTTGACGCCAGGGGGCCACCCTTTCGCCCGACCTCGGTCTGAGGAGATAACTGTTGTCTTGTGATCCAGGGAGCCATTCTCGGGATATTAGCAACACACCAGCGAAATAAGGAAATTTGGCTTATTATCAGTAATATAAGTCAATCCTTCTGAGCCGATAGGCCACTCTGTCAAACTCGGCCATCCCCAGAATAATCTCCCAATATTGATCCTGATTTAAAAAATTGAACCCTCTCAGATTAGAAGCTCTTTAGAGTGAGCTTGAGCTTTCTGGGAAAGCTTGGAAGGTAGAGTAATATGTCAGCCGACTGGTTAGGCGCCCTATATGGCGGACTTAATATCATCCTAGAGCCACACAGACTGGCGCTCCTGTGGGGCGGCGTTCTCTGTGGTCTGGCACTGGGAATCTTGCCCGGTATTGGCGGTGTGGCAGGCACAGCCCTGTTGCTGCCCTTCACTTATAGCATGGACCCGGCCGCTGCTATGGCTCTGCTGCTCGGTCTGGCAGCCACAACAACCCATGGCGATCCCATTTCAGCCATTGTGTTGGGTGCACCCGGTCATGCGGCCTCTGCAGCCACCGCTCTTGACGGCTATCCGATGACCAAACGCGGCGAGGGGGCCAGAGCCCTTGGCGCTGCCTATATGTCCGCCCTTTTAGGTGGCCTGTTTGGCGCGGTTCTTATGGCTGTTTCTCTGCCTCTCGTGCGCCCGCTGATCCTGTTCATCGGCTCGCCGGAATTGCTGGGTCTGGCCGTCTTCGGCATCTCCATGGTTTCGGTTCTCTCGGGCAATGCGCCTCTGCGTGGCCTCACCGCCGCTTGCTTTGGCATGATGCTGGCGATGATTGGCTCTGATCCGCAGACCGGCACTTTGCGCTGGACCATGGACAGTCTCTATCTGTGGGAGGGCCTGCCGTTGGTTCCACTGACCTTGGGCGTGTTTGCTCTGCCAGAACTCTGTGATCTTCTGGTTGGCCGCACGGCTGTTGTGCAATCGGGCAAAGTCGAAAACAATTGGCGCGGCCTGTGGGAGGGCAGTGTCGATTGCTTCACCCATTGGTGGCTCAATCTGCGTTGCTCATGGATTGGCTCAGTGATCGGCGCCATTCCTGGCATTAGCGCCGCAGTGATCGACTGGATCTCCTACGGACATGCGTTGAAAACCGAAAAGGGGGCGCAGCTGACCTTTGGTCAGGGCGATGTGCGCGGCGTCATTGCCGCAGAAAGCGCCACTTGCTCGCGTGAAGGCGGCGCATTGATCCCGACGATCGTTTTCGGTGTGCCCGGCTCAGCTGGCATGGCGATCCTTTTGGGCGCCTTCTTGATGCACGGCCTCGTCCCGGGGCCAGACATGCTGACCAAAAACCTGCAAATCACCTATTCCATGGTGTGGTCGATTGCCATCGCCAACATTCTGGGATCGGGCCTTTGCTATTTGTTCAGTAGTCAATTCGCCAAACTGGCCACCCTGCGGTATTCGCTGATCCTGCCCGTTGTGTTGTGCATGGTCTATATCGGCGCATTCGAAGGCAAACGCCAATGGGGTGATCTCTATTCACTGCTGTTCTTCGGCGTGTTCGCCTGGGGCATGAAGCACTTCAAATGGCCACGTCCGCCGCTGGTGCTGGGCTTCATTCTGGGTGCTGTGCTGGAGCGTTATATGTTCATTTCCATCCAGAGATATGGTTTCGAATGGATGTTGCGCCCGCTGGTGGTCGTGATGTTTGCGGCCTCTGCTCTCAGTCTTTTAGGCCCCTTCTTGAAGGATGTGAAAGCCCATGGCGGCCTGCGTGGCATGGCCTCTGACTTCCATGCACCTCGGTTCCGCGCGCAGCAAATCTTCCCGGCCTTCTTGCTGGTGATATTCATCACCATGATGTCGCAAGCACTGACTTGGAACTTCTATGCCAGGATCATTCCGATGATTGTGGGCACGGGTGCCATTCTGTTCTGCAGCCTGTCCTTGCTGACCGATATTTTCAAATCTGAATCTATCAAGGCTGCCAGTCTGGAAGCAGCAGCCAAGGGCGAAGTGGAACAAAAAATCCACATGGACATTGGCACCAATCTGACAGACATGTCGAACAAGGAAATCATCCTGCGTGGCGCGATCTTCTTTGGTTGGATGCTGGCCTTCCTCGGCTCCATGGCGCTGATTGGCCTCATCCCCACCGTGCCAATTTTCATCATCTGCTTTATGCGGGTGGAAGCGCGCGAGCCTTGGAAGATTGTTCTGCCGATGGCGACATTTATGTGCATCTTTATCTATGTACTCTTCGACCAATTGCTGACCATACCCTGGCCTGGCTCTTTCCTGGGCGATGCCATCCCTTGGTTCAAGGAACATATCCCCTCGATGTAATCGAGAGAAAAACAAAGGGCCGGAGATATCTCCGGCCCTTTTTCTTTTCTAAACTTTAAATTCGAGTGCGATCCCTTAAGGCTCGAGAATCACCTTGGCGCGCGCGATCACATCCTTGGACGAGGCATGCAGATCGCTCACGACCTTCTGCACTTTCTCACCCGATGAGGGCGTGATGGAAATGCTGGCCTTCGCCGCATCAGCAAGAAAATCCTTATCCTCCATGGTCTTCATAAAGGCCTCGCGGAGAATCTGAACGCGATCAGCTGGTGTGCCGGGCGGCAGAATATAAGAGCGCCCAAAGACCTGCTGACTGACGACCAGCTCAACCGCCTTGCGGTCCGACTCGGATTTGATGAAGGTCATAACATGGGGCACACCCAATTTGGTCAGCTCAGGCTCCGGATCGAGACTATCCTGCACGAGCAGATTGATCTTGCCATCGCGCAGCCAATCGGGCTTTTGCGATTTCAGGCTCGACCAATCCAGACCACACAGGCCATCGACCTCGCCGCGCTCCATCGCCAGAAAAATATCTGTCGTGCCCTTATAGCCAGCGACCAATTTGATTTTGGAGCCATTCACATTCTTATGCATGGCGGCATAGTCGCGCGTTGCGCCCCCTGCGGCACTGGCCCCAAAAATGGACTCATCTTTGAATGTGGCTTCGAATGTTTTGATCTTCGAATTGATGTAAGTCAGACATACGCGCGTGCCGCTATCAGCCGTGCCAACATAGATGAATTTGGTCGGATCAAACAGATTGGCCGCCTTCTCATCAATCAAGCGTCCCATGATCGCGCCAGGCATCAGCGCACCAATCGTCGTGCCATCCTTGGGCGCCATTGTGTTAATATTGCTACCCGCCAATGCCGAACCAGCGCCAGGCATATTACGGGGCACAATCGCCGGAGTACCGGGGATGAAACGCCCCATATGGCGGGCCAAAGCACGGGCATAAATGTCATAGCCGCCGCCCACATCAGCGCCGATCAGCAAATCAATCGTCTTGCCGGCATAAAAATCAGCCGCTCTGGCCTGAACTGCTGCAAGACCCAGCACAAGACCAAGCCCGCAAGCTGCCAGCAATCTGTCCCGAATGCGCATTGCCTTCCCTCCTGTTGATCCGTTTCTCCTATAGGCTCTCTAGGCGATCCCTTGGCAATCGACAAGCAGGAGTTAGAAAGTAAAAATAGGTGCAATTGCCCGCCAAACATCCTATCTGAAAGCCTGTTTCAGTCACGAGGGGTCGAAGATCCATGATCAAAGCCAGTTTCATCAGTCCCAAAGGCGCTTGGCAGGTCAAACCCGCCGATACCATCATTCTGGATTATGAAGGGCGCTATCGCCGCCGTATCGCCATGACAGGCGTGCGCGGGATAGAATTCATGCTCGATCTTCCCGATGCGGTGATTTTGCAAAATGGCGATGCTTTGGTGCTCGATGACGGGCGGCTGATCGAAATTGTCGCCGCCCCTGAAGAGCTGGCTGAAATCAGATGTCGCGATCCCCTCGAACTGGCCAGAGTGGCTTGGCATTTAGGCAATCGCCATATCACCGCGCAAATCATGCCCAATCGCATCCGCATTCGCCGAGATCATGTGATTGAAGATATGGCGCGCACCCAAGGTGGCAAAGTTGCCCATATCGAAGCCCCCTTCGAGCCCGATCGCGGCGCTTATGACGAGCCTGTGAGCAAAAAGAGCCATGATCACGATCACGGCCATCATAATCACGATCATCATGGACATGATCATCATAATCACGGACCCGCCCATGGCGAGCAAGGTCATGTGCATGATGAGCATTGCGATCATGACCATCATGACCATGAGCATGGCCATGATCATAAACATCACGACCACAAATAGGCTAGCTTCTATCAAGTAATGACGCTGGGCGCCTGCCTTTGTGTGAAATGTTGGATCTGCGCCAGATCGCGTGACAAGGCGATCAAATCTGCCAGCGCGGCCTGTGTCTCAAGGCCATGCTGGCTGACATCAGCAGTAAAGCGCTCAAGATAGACGCGCAATGTCGCGCCCGATGTGCCTGTGCCTGACAAGCGATAGACAATGCGCGAGCCATCTTCAAACATAAGGCGCAATCCCTGCCGCACACTGTTCGATCCATCAACCGGATCATGATAGGCAAAATCATCGGCATCTGTGATCTGCAAAGACCCAAAGGCCTTGCCTTTCAATTGCCCCAAGCGCTCCCGCAAAGTCTTGATCAGAGCATTGGCGCCATCGGCATCAACCTCTTCATAATCATGCCGCGCGTAGAAATTGCGGCCAAACTGCGCCCAATGCTGGCTTACAATCTCTGCTACCGATTGCTGGCGCACAGCCAGAATATTGAGCCAGAGCAAAATTGCCCAAAGACC
>CAIVAX010000107.1 GCA_903903935.1 uncultured Hyphomicrobiales bacterium
AAGCTGCGCCAGTCTAGCCTTAGACTCTGGACAAATGCTCTTCTTCCTCGGCCCGGCGCAAAGTCTCTTGCGCAGCATCCACCTCGCGCTGGCGCCGCCACATGGCACAATAGACGCCGCCCTTAGCCAACAAATTCTCATGCGTGCCGCGCTCGATAATATCTCCGCCATCGAGCACAAGGATTTCGTCGACATTGATAATGGTGGACAGGCGATGCGCGATCACCAAGGTCGTGCGCCCTTTAGAGACCCGATCCAAAGCGGTCTGAATTTCACGCTCGGTGAAACTATCAAGTGCAGAGGTGGCTTCATCCAGCAAGAGAATAGGCGGCGATTACAGAATTGTGCGGGCAATGGCCACGCGCTGCTTCTCACCGCCCGAGAGTTTCAGCCCACGTTCCCCCACTTGGGCTGAATAGCCACCGGGCACCATGCGGATAAAACCATCAATCTGCGCCAGACAGGCCGCCTCTTCAATCTCGGCCTCGCTCGCATCCCAGCGTCCATAGCGGATGTTATAACCGATCGTATCATTGAACAGCACCGTATCCTGCGGCACCATGCCAATGTGATCGCGCAAGGAGCGCTGCGTCACATCATGAATATCCTGACCATCAATGGTAATGCGCCCTGCCTGCGGCTCATAGAAACGAAACAGCAGACGCGAAATCGTCGATTTGCCAGCCCCTGAAGGACCAACCAAAGCCACCGTCTTGCCGGCTGGCACAGTGAAGGAAATGCCCTTGAGAATGGGGCGTTTCACATCATAGGCAAAATGGACATTGTGAAACTCGACATCCCCCTTGGCGATCTTCAAATCTGGCGCATTGGGCCTATCCTGAATTTCAGGATTTTGACCCAGGATCTGGAACATCGATTCAATGTCAATATTCGCCTGCTTGATCTCGCGATACACCATGCCCATGAAATTGAGCGGCTGATAGAGCTGGATCATCATGGCATTGATGAGCACAAAATCACCCAGAGTGTTACGCCCCTCTTGAATGCCATTCACGCACAGGATCATCACCACCATCAGCGCCATGGAGAAAATGAACCCCTGCCCGCAATTGAGCAAAGCCAGCGACACATAGCTTGATGTGCTGTTGCGCTCATAGCGCTCCATGGATTTGTCATAGCGCTGCGCCTCGCGATCCTCAGCGCCAAAATATTTCACAGTCTCATAGTTGATCAGCGAGTCGATGGCCTTCACATTGGCATCCGTATCGCTCTCATTCACCGCGCGGCGAATGCCAATGCGCCAATCGGTCGCCATCCAGGTGAATTTGAGATAGACAACGATCATTACGATCACGGTCAGCACATAGCGCCAGTCAAATTCGCCCAAGAACACGGCGAGGATGAACGCAAATTCAATCCCCGTGGGGACGGCTGTCAGCATGATCATGCGCACGAGCTGATGAATGGCCTCGCGCCCGCGCTCCAGCACCCGCGTCAATCCGCCGGTCTTGCGCTCGAGATGAAAGCGCAGCGACAGGCTGTGCATATGCACAAACACCTCGCTGGCGAGTTTGCGCGTGGCAAACATCGAGACGGCAGCAAACAGAGCATCGCGCGCCTGCGTAAAAAACTGCATGAAGCTGCGCAAAAAGCCATAGATCACGGTCAGAATAATGGGACCAGCAAGGAGGGCTGGCAAAGGTATGTCATGCACATCAGGCGAGAGGGCATCGGTCGCCCATTTGAACGAATAAGGCACCGCAATGGTGACCAGCTTGCCCAACAACAGCAAGGCAAATGCCCCAATCACCCGCCAACGCAAATCGGGCCGATCCTGCGGCCAGATATAGGGCAGCAACATGCGCGTGGTGGCATAGAGGGAAGATTCTGCCTTGATAATCGGCCGCGGCGAATTTGAAGACGTACCGGAAGAATGAGGAGAAGACATATCACCTGCTGTTTAAAATAGACGCCAGTCTGTGGCCTCTGAACATCCCTAGCCTGCGCAAGCGCAGCGCTCCGATAAGGTCTCGACAAAATTAATCAAGCTTGTTGGGCATGACGAGGACCTGATTGGGATAGATCAGTGAGGGATCTCTGATCTGCGATGTATTGGCTTCATAAATTTGCGTATAACGCATTCCGCTCCCCAATAATTTGCGCGAAATGCGCCACAGATTATCACCCCGCGTCACCGTCACTGTCGCAATCTCTTTGACAACAACATTGGCAAGATCGGGCGCAGCCGGCATAGGCGTTGTCGAACCGCCAGATGTTGTGGGCGCTGCATTGGCAGGCGCAACGGAAGGCGCAGCTGAAGGAGCCAGAATAGCGGATGCAGCAGGCGCTTGTACACCAGCGGCGGGCGCTGCTGCAGTCATGTCCGCAGGCTTCACTTGTGCGGTGGCTTGCGAGAGCGGTAGAGCCTCCGCAGGCGCCATTGCAATCACCGGCGTATAATCAAAGGGCACTTCCACCCGCGCCACAACCGCGCCATCCGAGCTGGCAATCAAATCCGCGCGCACACGATAGGTGCCCTTGATCAGGCCTTTCTCAATCTTCAAAGACCATTGCTGATCCAGCCCGACAGTCACAGTGGCGACAAGCGCATCATTGAGATAGAGGCGAATGATCCCGCCCGAGGGGCCAAAGCCACTGGCAAAGAACGCGCCCTTCTCATCGGCCTCCACAATGCGAAAGCGCAAGGAATTGCCAGCTACAGGCGCCGGACTATTTGCAACTCCAGAATTTGCGGCCGCAGCTTGCGGCTCCAGCTTGGCCTGTTGCGCTGGCGCATTGGGTTTGGCGGCCTCTGAGAGCAAGCGCGTTGGCTTATCTGGCTCAGACAAAGCCACAATCGGCTTGGCATCTTCTTTGGACAATGGTGCTGTCTTCACAGGAACAGACACGGTGACATTCTGCGTTGATTCGCGGCGTGCCCCATTTTGATCAGCACCCAGCACCAATAAATGCTCTCCTGGAGGAAAGGCCGGCGGCAGGATGACAAACTGACCATTGGGATCAGCCTTGGCGCGCGCAATTTCTTGGCCCTTATTGAGCAACACAATATTGGCATTAGGCTCAGCCCGGCCCGCGACCACAGCCTCGCCGCTCTCTTCGACGCGAACAATATCAAATTCAGGTGAGGGATTGTCTTTCTTGGTTTCAGCCGGAGTCACCGAAGAGGCAGCGGCTTTGACTTCGGGCTGTGATTGCTGCTGCTGAGGCTGCGCAGCTTGCTTTGTGCCTAAGTCAGTTTTGGTGCCTGAGTTAATAGTGGTGCCTGAGGCCGTTTTGGATTGATCGGCCTGCTGCTGCGGCGCGCTGAGATTCGGGCTTGCTGTCACCGATGGTGTCACTGGAGCAGCAGGAGCTTGCGCCGAGCTGGGCGCTTGCCCCGAAAACAAATTCGACTGCCACATCTGATAGCCAATCGCGCCCAAGCTTGCCAGAATAGCAAGAGCCATCAAAAATGTGCGCGAAAAGTTCGTTTGCAGACCGGCCATGTCCATCCCCCGGGAAAGTTATTAAATACTGCCTCCCGAGCGGTTTGGCCACTCTTTTAGGCTGTGGACGCTTGACCTGATCACCTCAAAGGCTCACCTTAGCCTCATTATGAACACCTCTTTACATAACTCGCCTCAGATTCGCAGCCTCTGCGTTTATTGTGGATCCTCTTCCGGCTCCTCCACCCTTTTCTCTGCCGCGGCGCAGCAGCTTGGCCAAGAGCTCGCAAAAGCTGGCGTTCGGCTGGTCTATGGCGGGGGCAATAATGGCCTGATGGGAACTTTGGCCCGCAGCGTTCTCCTCCACGG
>CAIVAX010000108.1 GCA_903903935.1 uncultured Hyphomicrobiales bacterium
AGTTTTGTTTTTGCCTTTGATAATCTGCAAAATCTTAAATCTCTGGGTCTGGGCACCAGCGCGGATGCACTCAATCCACTTGCGGTGAAGCTCAATACCTGCCTGTTTACAGATGTGCCCTCAGCTGAGGGCGGTACCGGCGATCTGCGTTTTAAATTGAACAAGGAGACGAGTGCTTCCACAGCCTCGCAGCTCTATCAAAGCAATTGGAGCGGGCGCGCCGAAACGGGCCTCATGTGGGATGACCATTTCCGTATCAAAGTATCTGCGGATGGGTCACTCTGGCGCACAGCTTTAGATATTGATCCAACCAGCGGACAAGTCGCTTTCCCCTCGGGACTGTCGGTATCTGCGGGATCCGCTACCACAAATCGCATCATCAATGGGGCGTTTCAGATCAACCGACGTGGTTATGTGAGCGGCACGCTCACAGCCAGCAATACCTTTATGCATGATCGCTGGAAAGCAGGCCTGTCTGGCTGCACCTATAGCTTCACGCAAAATTCTGCTGATACACAAATTACCATTACGCAGGGCAGTCTCGTTCAAATTGTAGAAGGGGCCAATATAGCCGGTGGATCTCATACGCTCTCTTGGCAGGGCACTGCGCGAGGGCGGATCAATGCCGGTACGTATTCAGCCTCGCCCTTGATCCTTGATAATCTGTCTGTTGGTGTCCCATTGGTGATCGAGTTCAATACTGGGACCTTGTCGGATGTGATGTTCACGCAAGGCAACACAGCTTCGCTCTTCCAGCGCCGTCTGCTGCATGAGGAACTCAGCCTGTGTCGGCGCTATTATCGACGCAGATTAGCCGCTTATGCCAATGAGCCGATTGCGCTGATCAACTCACGCGCCAGCAATTCGATCCCTGCCTTGCTCTGGGCTTTTGATCAGCCCATGCGCATCAGCCCGTCTTGTTCCGTGTCTTCTTTTACTGATCTCATTCTCTCAACTGCCAATGGCACGTCAACTGGGACGCTGTCAGCTGCGACTTTTCAATCCTCCCCTCATGGCGTGTCTATCTCAAATATTACTGCCAGCATAACGCCCTGCCTCAATGATGCTGTTCAATTATCCTTCGCAACAATTGGCAAATGGATCGAAGTCAGCGCTGAAATTTCAGTCATCACTTTCACAGAGGATTAGCCCATGGTGGCGAAAAATTTCGATTTTGCTTTAGCGCTCGTTCTCAAATTTGAGGGTGGCTTTGTCGATCATCCAGATGATCCCGGCGGCGCAACCAATATGGGCATTACTCAGACCACTTTAGCTAAAGAGCGCGGCCATGCAGTCTCTAAATCCGATGTGGCTCATCTTGCCCAATCCGAGGCGGCCAGCATTTATCGCAAATCCTATTGGAATGCCGTGCAGGCCGATGCTTTGCCAGAGGGCGTCGATCTGGTGATGTTTGACTATGCCGTCAATTCTGGTCCGCAGGCGGCTATGAAGGCTTTGGCTCTTGTGCTGAGCATGACTTCCAGCTTGGCACTGGCCCAGCCCGAGGGGCTCTCTCGATTAGCCAGTGCTGATCCGGCCAAAATGATTGCTGATCTGTGCCGCGCCCGGCGCGCCCATCTTGCCGGGCTCAAAACCTTCGCAGTCTTTGGCAAAGGCTGGTTCAAGCGCATTGCGCAAGTGGAGCAGAAGGCACTGGCGCTGCATCAATCCGCACACAATCCGCTGCGCTCGCAGACCTTCTCTCCCCGCTCTCTGGCTTTGCCCACTTCTCCATCCCCAAAGTCTATCCCTCAAATAAAGGAGTCCCGCATGACCAATATCAATGATCTGCTCCCCACATCCGATGCCAAGCCCTTCTGGGCCTCGCAAACGATTTGGTCGTCTATCGCCGTCATTGGCGCATCCGCCTCTGGCGCCTTTCTCGCTTGGAGGGCCAATGATATGGCGGGATTTGGCGCGGCGCTGACCTCTATTTTGGGGGGCATCAATGCTATTGTCGGCCGCTATCGAGCCACGGCCCCCATTTCTTAGGCAGCCGCCATTCATTCTGTGTTCAGCCAGCCCATGCGAGAAGAGACAATGCGACTGCTTCTAGGGGCCTTCATTCTCACCCTGAGTGTCGGTTCTGTATGGGCGCAACAGCCCCAAATAGAGCCGCGCAAATGCTTTACCCCAGCCCAGAGCCGGGACATCAGCACCCACATGAAGCTGGCTGATCCTTTTAAGATATTGAAAAATATAGCGAATTCAATCAAAGCCGAGCCCTTGCACAATCAATTGTGCCAATGGGGCAAGACCTATGTTTATGAGATGACTTTCCTGCCGCCAGACGGCAAGGTGAGGCGCGAATATGTCAATGCTGCCGACGGCTCTCCAATTAATCGCCCGGCTGCTGCCTCGCCCGCGGCGCGCGAGCCTGGGGCCCCGTAAAGTGAGGAGAAAAGCGTGCGTCTGCTGGTCGTTGAAGATGACAAAGAGCTGAACCGTCAATTGGTCCTAGCCCTTGAGGAAGCAGGCTATGCAGTCGACCGCGCTCTTGATGGCGAGGAAGGGCATTTTCTGGGCGACACTGAAAATTACGATGCCGTCATTCTCGATCTGGGCTTGCCCAAAAAGGATGGCATTTCTGTTCTTGAAGATTGGCGCCGGGCTGGCCGCACAATGCCAGTGCTGATTTTGACGGCGCGCGATCGCTGGAGCGATAAAGTCCAGGGCTTTGATGCCGGGGCGGATGATTATGTCGCCAAGCCTTTTCATCTCGAAGAAATACTAGCGCGCTTGCGCGCCTTGGTGCGGCGGGCCTCAGGCCATGCGACCAGCGAATTGGTCTGTGGACCGCTCGTGCTCGATACCAAGGGGCGGCGTGTTCTGGTCAACGGCCAGTTAATCAAGTTGACAAGTCATGAATATCGCCTGCTCGATTATCTCATGCATCATATGGGGCGTGTGGTCTCGCGCACCGAACTGGTCGAGCATTTGTATGATCAGGATTTTGATCGCGACTCCAACACGATTGAAGTGTTTGTCGGCCGCTTGCGCAAGAAGCTCGGCCTTGATGTGATTCAAACTTTGCGAGGGCTGGGCTATCTTCTGAGCGCGCCAGAGGCCAAACCAAACGACAAGCCAAACGCGCATGTGAAGACCCAATCGTGAGGCGAAGCTGTCATCAATTTTAATGAAAACTCAATGATGAAAGCCTTCTCGCGGTTTTGGCAAGACCAGCCCATAGCCACACGTCTGTTCTATATGGCAGCTGTGTGGAGCTCTGTGCTGTTATTGGCCACCGGTATAGTTTTGACGATGATTTATCGTCACAGCGTTGAGTCTGCCTTTGATGATCGCTTGAGCGTCTATCTGCGCGCCATTGTTGCGGATGTGACCTCGCCCGGGGATGATACCAGAACAGAGCCCGGCCAATTGGGCGAGCCTCGCTTTGAATTAGCGAGCTCGGGTTGGTATTGGCAGATCACACGTGTGGATAGTGATCAAGAGGACATCAAAGCCTCGCGCTCCTTGTTCTCGGCTCGCCTGCCCAAATTGGCAGATCAGGGCGTTCAGCCCGAATTGGGCGGCTTGCGGCGCGGTTATGCGCAAGGGCCGGATGTTCAGAAATTGCGCTTTCTTGAACGCGTCGTCGATGTTGGGGATGAGGGAATCTATCTCATTCAAGTCACCGGTGCTTTTGATGAAGTTGAAGGGCAAGTGCGTGATTTTGAGCTAGCGCTGATCCTCGCATTTACTTTTCTGGCTCTGGGCTTGGTGTTTGCCACAGCCCTCCAGCTGCGCTTTGGTCTTCGCCCCTTGCGTACTTTGCAAGAGCAGGTTTCGGCCATTCGGCGCGGCACTGCGGAAAAAATTGAAGGGACTTTCCCCCGCGATCTTGCCCCTTTGGCAGGCGAGCTCAACCTTTTGATTGCCTCTAATCGCGATATTGTTGAGCGCGCTCGCACCCATGTGGGCAATCTGGCGCATGCGCTGAAAACTCCCTTAAGCGTCATTATCAATGAAGCAGGCAGCAAAAGCGATGCTGCCGCCCTCATTGTGGGTGAGCAGGCCGCGCTCATGCGCGATCAAGTCAGCTATTATCTGGATCGGGCCAGAGCTGCGGCGCGCTCTTCGGTGATAGGCACGATTTGTGATGTCACCCCTGTGGTGACTAGCCTCCTGCGCACATTTGAAAAAATCTATGCCGACCGGCAGATTGCTTTTGCTCTGACGGGCAGAACAGATCTGCGCTTTCGGGGCGAGGCGCAGGATTTGCAGGATATGGTCGGCAATCTGCTCGATAATGCGGGAAAATGGGCGCGCCAAAATGTCGATGTTCATATGGAGCTCCAGCAGAGCGAAGATGTGCGAAATTTACCCCCCATGCTGGTGATTATTTTAGATGATGATGGTCCAGGTTTGCCGCTGGCACTGCGCCAAGAGGCCATGGCGCGCGGGCGCAGATTGGATGAGACCAAGCCCGGCTCCGGGCTTGGTCTGTCCATTGTGATCGATCTGGCCGCCTCTTATTCAGGTACTTTGCAGCTGGAAGAGAGCCCTTTAGGCGGTTTACGGGCTATTTTGCACTTGCCAGCTGGGGAGCTGGGCCCCAGTTGAGCATCAGCCCATTCCAAACGGGGTCCGAAGGGGTTATGAGACACAAATGGATCTTTTGATGTTTGTGATTCTGACCGCGCTGGCAATTTTGAGTGTCCTCTGGCCTGTTTTGCGCCGGTCCAAGGGTGCTGGCCAGCTCGACAGTGACATTGCCTTTTATGAGGCACAGGCCTCAGAGCTGGAACGCGATCTACAGCGCGGTCTCATCTCTGCGGCAGATGCTGCACAAGCCCGCGCCAGCGCGGCCCGCCGCCTCATGGCTTTATCCCAGCAAATGCCCGCTAAAACGGCCTCTGATACTGACTCCCCGCACGCACTCACTCAGGTACGCTGGTTGGGTCTTGCGGCTGTGCTGGCTGTGCCAATCATTGCGGTTGGACTTTATGCGCGCATTGGCCAGCCCTATTTTCCCGACATGCCTTTGCAAGCCAGGCTCGAGGCGCCACCTGATCGCACAGATATGATGGCTGCTCTGGCCCAGCTTGAAAAACATCTGGCAGACCATCCCGAAGATGGACGCGGTCAGGAATTAATTGCTCCCGTTTATATGCGCATGGGCCGTTTTGCAGATGCTGCTAAGGCTTGGCGGGCTGCCATGAAGGTTAATGGCCCCAGTTTGGAGCGCTGGCTCGATCTTGGGCAAGCGCTGATCTATGCCAATAATGGCGAGGTGACGCCTGAGGCGCGTGGGGTCTTTGAAGCGGCCAATCTGCTCTCCGCCGAGCGGCCCGAGCCTTTATTCTTCCTAGGCCTTGCTGCAGAACAGGCGGGAGAGTTTGCCAAGGCGCGCGACTATTGGACAACGCTGCTGGCCAATGCGCCACCTGATCTTGAGTCGACCAAAATGGTGCGCGCCCGTTTGGAGGCCTTGCCATCAGCCAATAGTTCAAATGAGCAAGATCAGGCCAAACCTTCTCCTTCTCCGCAGGCCGATGCGATTGCCAATCTTCCCCCCCAAGAGCGTCTAACAGCCATCCGCGGCATGGTTGAGGGATTGGCTGCGCGCCTGCAGAGCAATGGCCAGGATCTCGAAGGTTGGCTGAGATTGCTGCGCGCTTATGTCGTCCTGCAGGAGAAAGACAAGGCTTTGACGGCTTTGACTGAGGCCAAACGCAATTTTGCTTCGAACTCTTCAGCTCTCGCGCAAATTGAGAATCTCGCGCGTGAATTGGGGCTGGGGGGCTAAGCATGTCACGCAAAGGTCGTCGCCTCTTTTTCATCGGACTTATTCTGGGCACCTTTGGCATTGCCCTTGGCATGGTGCTGTTTGCTCTGCGCGGCAGCGTTTCTCTCTTCTTGACTCCGTCTGAATTGGCCGAGCGTCAATTGAGCGCCGGTGCGCGTCTGCGTATGGGTGGCCTCGTGAAGGAAGGGTCCGTGGTCAAACTGGGACCACAATCCATCACCTTCATCATCACCGATGGGACAAAAGATGTTGCAGTCAGTTATGCTGGCATTATTCCCGATCTGTTTCGCGAAGGGCAGGGGGTTGTCGCAGAAGGTGTGCTAGCCTCTCCCACCTCCTCAGCTGTCAACCAGCTGCGCGCTGATTCTGTGCTGGCGAAACATGATGAAAATTACATGCCGCGCGAAATCGCCGACAGTTTGAAGAAACAAGGTGTCTGGCAGGGTGGCAGTCCCAATTCGTCCCCCGCACCAGCACAACGCCCGTGAGTTTGGCTATGCCAGTTGAGGTTAGAATATGATCATCGAGGCTGGACATTACGCGCTGGTGTTAGCACTGGCTTTATCCATCGTGCAGGCCAGTGTGCCGCTCTATGGCTATTGGCGCCGTCAACCTGTGCTGATGGATATGGCGCAGAGCACAGCGGTGATGCAATTCATTATGGTTGCGCTCTCTTTTGCGGCGCTCACTTATGCGCATGTGGTGTCGGATTTTTCACTGCGCAATGTTGTTGAGAATTCGCATTCCACCAAACCGATGATCTATAAGATCTCAGGTGTCTGGGGCAATCACGAAGGCTCTATGCTCCTCTGGGTGCTGATCCTCGCGCTGTTTGGCGCTTTGCTGGCGATCTTCTCGCGCCACATGCCGCAAGTCCTCAAATCGCTTACATTGAGCATTCAGGCTTGGATTTCAGCGGCCTTCTTCTTGTTCATCCTGCTCACCTCCAATCCCTTTGCGCGTGTTGGTGTACCGCCCATGGAGGGGCAGGATCTCAATCCCATTTTACAAGATCCCGGCTTGGCGATTCATCCGCCACTGCTCTATCTGGGCTATGTCGGCTTTTCTGTGACCTTCTCATTCGCGGCGGCAGCTTTGATCAGCGGCCGCATTGATCCAGCCTGGGCGCGCTTTGTCCGGCCATGGACTTTGCTCGCCTGGATCTTTCTCACCCTTGGCATAGCAATGGGCTCCTATTGGGCCTATTACACCTTGGGCTGGGGCGGCTTCTGGTTCTGGGATCCGGTCGAAAATGCCTCGCTCATGCCCTGGCTCGCAGGCACAGCTCTGTTGCACAGTGCGGTCGTGATGGAAAAGCGCGATGCGCTGAAAGTCTGGACCATTTTTCTCGCCATTCTCGCCTTTTCTTTATCTTTGCTCGGCACCTTTCTGGTGCGCTCAGGCGTGTTGACCTCTGTGCATGCTTTTGCAAGTGATCCCGATAGAGGTGTCTTCATCCTTGCTATTCTGGTGTTTTTCATTGGTGGCTCGCTGTCGCTCTTTGCGTTTCGAGCTTCAACGCTGCGGCAAGGCGGTGTGTTTGCGCCGCTCTCGCGCGAAGGTGCGCTTGTCCTCAATAATTTATTGCTGACAACAAGCTGCGCGACTGTCTTTGTGGGCACGCTCTATCCTTTGTTTCTTGAGGCTCTGACAGGGGAGAAAATTTCTGTTGGACCGCCCTTTTTCAACATGACCTTTGTGCCCATTGTCATCCCAATCTTC
This sequence comes from uncultured Hyphomicrobiales bacterium, assembly GCA_903903935.1. Taxonomy (GTDB): domain Bacteria; phylum Pseudomonadota; class Alphaproteobacteria; order Rhizobiales; family Beijerinckiaceae; genus Terripilifer. Next base: position 7,472 of record CAIVAX010000108.1, read on the forward strand.
TTCCTTATGCCGATCGGCCAGCTCTTGGCTTGGAAGCGCGGAGATCTTTTGGCTGCGGCCCAACGCATGACTGTTGCATTGATTGTGGCCCTGTTGTTTGGTCTTGCGCTTGCCGCTTGGCATGGAGAACCAGTTCTGGCCGCTGTGGGCGCCGGCTTGGCTGTCTATCTGATCGTGGGATCTTTCGTTGATATTGGCGGCCGCATTTTTGTGCGCAAGGCCAGCACGTCTCAGATGCTTGCCCGCGGCCTTGGTCTGCCAAGATCAGCCTGGGGAACCGCTTTTGCCCATGCCGGTGTTGGACTGAGTCTTTTGGGTTTGGCCGCTACAGGCTGGGGCGTCGAGAAGATCGTCACTCTGCGTTTAGGCGATCAGATAGATTTGGGTCCTTGGCGATTAGAACTGACCAAGATTGAGCCGCGTCCCAATAGCAATTTTGATGCTTTGGTTGCACAAATCCAAATTCGCGATGGCTCTGGTATTGTCACCCAAATTGAACCTGCGCGCCGTCTGTTCAAAACACGGACCATGACAACGAGCGAGGCGGGGATCGCGACTTTGCGCATGGGGCAGGTCTATGTGACCATTGCAGAACAAAATGCCGATCAATCTTTAGATATGCGCCTCTATTGGAAACCCTATGTGTCGTTGATCTGGCTAGGTGGCCTGATCATGACGCTGGGGGGCGGTCTGTGCCTCTCTGATCGGCGTTTGCGCATCGGGCTTGGCCGCGCGGCTGCTAACAAAGGCAAGCAGAAACCAAACGCGCAGCCTCACCCAGTGGCGGCAGCAGAATAATGCGGCAAGGTTTGTTTCCTCTCAGCGGGTTGTCTGCCTGTCTGGCGATGCTGCTGTGCTTTGCATCTATAACATTGCATGTCTCGCCACTCTGGGCAGTGGAACCAGGCGAGATCCTCGCTGACCCCAAGCTTGAGGCGCGAGCCCGCGAGCTATCGTCGCAATTGCGTTGTCTTGTGTGTCAAAATCAATCGATTGATGATTCACAAGCGCCTTTGGCCAAGGATTTGCGCGTGATTGTCCGCGAGCGTCTGGTGGCTGGGGAGGATGATGCCACCATCATGGCTTATCTCGTGCAGCGATATGGCGATTTCGTGCTGCTCAAGCCGCCCTTCAAATTTGAAACTTTGTTACTTTGGCTTATGCCTTTTGCGCTCTTAGTGCTGGGCGCCTTCGGGCTTTGGCGTGTGTCTGCAAGCAGAGCCCAATTGGCTGCGTCAAATTCAGAGGCGCTCAGCGAGGCGGAAGAGGCTCAGCTGGCTGCCATGCTCGCCCCCCAGAAAGACCAATTGGGGCAAAAAGACGGCTAAAACCTTTCAAACTTTTCATCATCCGGTCATGCTGAGGTAAACTTCCCTCTGCCATTCTTCTCTCATCGCCCTGCTAATGGCCGGGCAGATGAAGGAATGGAGTGATCGAATGTTTCAGAAGAATGAGAAACCTCAGCTTCACAAGGCCCCGTGCACTCTCCCCCCTGCCACAGGCCAGTCGAAAAAGCGCATCGTGCTTTTGGGAGCGGTTGCGGCTTTTGCGCTCACCCTAGCGCTGCCTTATGGCCAATCCCTGCTGACGTCTTCGCCTGTGTCGCTGATTGCCAATGCTTCAGCGCAGACGGCTGTCATCACCCCTCCCTCTTTTGCTGATGTGGTCGAGCGTGTCAAAGGCGCTGTTGTCTCTGTCAAAGTGAAGACTCGCGATGAGTCTGGCAGTGCGCGCATGACTCCAGCTTTGCCGCGTTTACAGCCCGGTGATCCCCTTGAGCGTTTCTACCGCCAGTTTGGCGAGCCTGGTGGGGATGATACAGGTGGCCGCCAAGCGCGTCCGCGTGAAGGGCGCCCAAGTCAGGGGCAAGGCCAGAGGCAAGGTCTGGCCCAAGGTCAGAGTATTGCCCAAGGATCGGGCTTTATCATCTCTGCCGATGGTTATGTCGTGACCAATAATCATGTCATCGATCATGCCGAGGACATCACAATCACACTTGATAATGGCACGACACTTGATGCCAATCTCGTGGGGGTCGATCCCAAAACTGATCTGGCTTTGTTGAAAATCAAACAGAGCGGGACTTATCCCTTTGTTGATTTTGCTTCAGCAAGTCCGCGTGTGGGGGATTGGGTGATTGCTGTGGGCAATCCCTTTGGCCTTGGCGGAACTGTGACAGCGGGCATTGTCTCAGCGCGCGGCCGTGACATTGGCAGCGGTCCTTATGATGATTATTTGCAGATTGATGCACCCGTTAATCGCGGCAATTCAGGTGGACCAACCTTTAATGCGGCCGGTCAGGTG
>CAIVAX010000109.1 GCA_903903935.1 uncultured Hyphomicrobiales bacterium
TCTTGCCTGAACGATGAAATCTGTACCGCGTCCTGTTTCGTGACTTTGTGACAAATCTGTGATGATCAACGAGGAGCCGGGTGTCAGTGCCGCAGCAATCAGATTGGCTGCTTCATCGGGAATGCGGACATTTTGCAGAGCCTTCTCGGCGGATAAAAACATCTCCGGCAGAGGCATATCGCTGCGCGAGGCCAGTTGCACACCCTTATTATTTTTGCGCCCCGCCGGACGCGCCAGACGTTCGCGCTCCATGAGGATCGACTGCGCGGAGGGCAATGTCATGCTGGCCCAACGCAAACCAGTGTCGATTGAGCCAAGCGCAGAGTAAAGATGCGTGCCAAGCAGATCTTGGCTAGGCTCAAACTGCACCGAGGTTTCATAGACCGGTTTGAAATTTTGCCGGATCATGAGTTTGCCGTCGCGCTTGCTGATCAAAATAGCGAGCGGACCAGCTTTGGGGTCAAGCGTCAGGGCTGGGCGGATTTCAACCAGCTTCATCTCATTGGGAAAGGCGAGATCTTGCGCTGCACTCCCAGTGGCCATGAGCGTAGCGGCGGGGATAGTGACGATGGGCTCTTGGGCAAGAGTAAGATCGGCGCGCTGCAAAATGATCTGCGCCTCTGGAGGCAATGGACCCAGATCAAAAGCTGTGGCTGTTTCAGTGAGCTCCAGTGCAGGCGCAATCACTGCAGTGGCATCTGCCAGCACTCTTTCGCTTGGTAACTCTTGCTGACTTGGTGACTCTTGCTGACTTGGTGACTCTTGTTGAGTTGGTAAATCTTGTTGAGTTGGCGAAGGCCGCTGCGCGATCACATCGACATGCTGAACAGGGGCAGGCAATGCGGGCTGCCAATCGGCGGGAAAGACAAGATCTGGAGGCGGCTCAATCGCAATCTGCAATTGCGGCATGGAACGGGCGGCAAGAAGTGCGGGAGCCGTCATCTCGGCTAGAGAGACATCATCTTGCGCGATGATGACGCGGGCGCCCAATTTGGTCAGGCCCCAGAGGCGCTGGGCAAAGGCTTGCGGCAAGCGCACACAGCCATGCGAAGCCACACGCCCGGTGACATGCCCTTCATGCAGCGCAACGCCAGACCATGTGATGCGCTGCATATAGGGCATAGGCGCATTGCTATAGAGATTGGACCGGTGGAACCGATCCTTCTGAATGATGCTGAAAATGCCGGTCGGCGTTTCATGGCCCGCAACGCCGGTCGAAACGGGTGTTGTGGCAATGGGCTCTAAGCCATCATAAAGCGTCAGGGATTGTTTGGCGATTGAGACGACAATGGTGAGCGGCCCTTTGGGCAAAGGCTCTGTGGCTTTGACGGGCGAGGTAAGGGCCGTTTTATTGGGTGGAGCTTGTTTGACATGTTGGCGGCTGCGCGCTTGCGCAACATCCACGCTCAGGCTCAGACATAGAATTGTGGCCAGCAGCACAGGCCCAATCTTCAAGCCGTGCTGGAAACGGACAAGATGACAGGCGCCAAATCGCACGGAATCAGGCACGAATCTTCCTCTGCTGTTGAGCACTGGCTGAGTAAAATACAGAAATCTTAGGCCAGCGCCAGAGACAAGCCCACCTTAGCGCGCAACCCTTTAGAGATCGTTGACTCTCATCCTACTCTCTTAAGCCGGGCTATGGTCTTGGTCAGTTGTAGGGTCTTGTTAAGTTATGTGGTCTTGGTCAATCTTGCGGCAAAGGATCGGGCAAGGGCTCGCCAGCAAAGAAAGCCCGGGCCAATGCGGCGATGGCTTTGGGCGAATCGTGATGCAGATTATGGCCTGTCTCTGGCAGATTCACATGCTTGCAATTGCGCAGCAATTGACGGCGCGCCTCCAGCCCGCCATTGGCGAGCGCCGCATTGAGACGCCGACCAGAACTCACCCAGAGCATGGGCGCTGATATGCGGGTAAAACACGCCGCGATATCTTCAAAGCGATAAGTGAAGGGACGCGGTCCGCGATGCAGCGGATCAAAGGCGGCTTCAACCTGACCATCCTCCCGCACCAGCGTCAAAGCTTGGGCGAGAAACAGGGCTTTGTCTTCGTCCAAACGGCGATTGGCGGCACGCAAGCGTTGCGAGAAATCATGCACATCGGGTGAGGGACGCTTGGGCGGGCGCCCGCGCAGACCATCAAGCCATTGGCCAATCTTATCTGGCAGAGCCGAGACCTCTTCATCCGACAAGCCAAAGGCATCAAGAACAATCAACCGATCCATGCGCTCAGGGCGCACACCGGCATAAAGACCCAGCGCATTGCCGCCCATGCTGTGGCCCAAAATATTGACGCGCTGATCGGGAAAATAATGATCGATGATCTGATCCAAATCTGAGATATAATTTTGCATCATATAGCTGTCATGCGACCATTGGCTTTGCCCATGGCCGCGCCAATCGGGCGCAATGATGCGCCAATCATTGGGCAGATGATCAACCACAAATTGAAAGGTGGCGGCGCAATCCTCATGGCCATGCAGGAAGAGGAAAGACTGGGGTGCTGAGTCATTCCAGATCCGCACGTGATATTTGAGGTGATTGACGGTGAGCCAATGCGATGTGGAGTGAACTCTGGCTTGATACATAAACGTCAGACCCTGCGCAGATCAGAGCTAAAAGGCTCGTGAGAGAAATCAAGGATGAGGCCATCCTAGATGAACCTCAGTCTGGATGCACATTCCTGGCAAATTGCACGATTGGCAAGTCAGTCCCCTGAGCCCGGAAGGTGCCAAATGGACTATGTTTTAGAAATTGACCCTTTGGAGAGAGATGCCTTGCTGACTTGGCAAGTAATAGGGAGCCCAAGACCCGCTTGCCTTAGACTAGCTTGAAATCGTAAGACTTGCTAAGAATCGCAAAACGAAACCAAGAATTGGGCAGCAAGCAAGATGCAGAGCAACCGGCCTTTCCTATTCGCACGGCCCTCGACAGTCGTCATGACCCTGCTGGCCCTCTCCGGCCTGCTGAACCAAGCTCAGTCGGCTTCAGCGCAGCAACAAAAGCAGCAAGCTCAGCAACCTGCTCAGCAGCAGAAGATTCCAGAACCCGACAAGACCTTCCCCTCTGGCTCGAGCTGGACCTTGCGGGAGATCAATTCCAAGCGGCTGGATGCAGGCATTGAAGCGACATTGACTATTGATAGCAATAATCGCGGCACAGGCATTTCAGGCTGCAATACTTGGGCCTCTCCGCTCATCCCGGTGCAGGGACAAAGGCTCGCTATGGGCGCCATTGCTTTGACGAAGAAAGCCTGCCCACCTGCCCTTATGGCCTTTGAGCAGAATTTTCTTCTTACTCTGCACTCTGGGCCCTTTTGGGATATTGATGGATCTGATCTGATCATCAAAACACCCGCAACGACCCTGCGCTTCAGCCGCGGCTACTAAGGCTCACCAGACATTGCTCAAGAGAAGAAAGGTCGCACCTTAGGCGCGACGCAATTCTATCTTGCTGGTGTGGAACGCCATCAGGCTGGAGCGATGACCAATTGAGATAAGGGTCGTATGCGGCAAATGCTCTGCCAAAGCCTGATAAATTGCCGCCTCTGTATCTTCATCGAGAGCCGCGGTGGCTTCATCAAGAAAGAGCCAGTTGGGGCGCGCCAGCAGAGCTCGGGCAATCGCCAGCCTTTGCTGCTCGCCACCTGATAATCTCTGCGCCCAATTATCAACTTCATGCAATTGGGGAATAAGATCGGGCAGACGCGCGGCGCGCAAGGCCTGAGCTATCGCCGCATCATCATAAGTCTCGACGAGCGCAGGATAAGTGATCGCTTCGCGCAGACTGGCAATCGGAATGTAGGGCTTTTGCGGCAAAAGCATGACATGCGCATCAGAGGGTTTAACGATCTGGCCATTGCCATAGGGCCAGATACCCGCAATGGCACGGAACAAAGTCGATTTGCCCGAGCCCGAGGGACCGGTCACCAGAACCTTATCTCCCGATGCAAATGCCAATTCGAGATTGGGCAGCAATAATCGCCCATCTGGCAAATGCAGGGACAGATTTTGTATCAGCAAGTCGCCCTTATCATGCGTTTCACTGGCAATGCGCGGCGGGGCCGTGCCCAGATTGCGCGCATTCGCCATGGCCGCATCAAAGCTCGACAGACGATCAAGAACAGCTTTGTAATCGGCCAGCGAGACATAATAGTTGATGAAAAATGTCAACGCGCCTTCAACCCGCCCAAAAGCACCGGCTGTTTGCGACATGACACCCAGCTCAACCTTGCCGGCAAAATAAAACGGCGCAGAGATGATATAGGGAATGATCGGACTCAACTGGCCGTAGACAGAGGTAAAGATCATCAAGCGCTTGCGCCGATCAACGATGCGCAGAAAATTATCCATCACCGCGCCAAATTTGCGGCCAACCATGGAATTTTCGGCCTTATCGCCCCCCAACAAAGCCACCTGCTCTGAATATTCACGCAAGCGCGCCAGCGAGAACCGGAAATTGGCTTCATATTTCTGTTGATCGAAATTGAGCCGCACCAGAGCCCGGCCGATCACATGGGTGATCAAGGTGCCGATGAGCGAATAGATCA